>NZ_VPCP01000092.1:0-10421 GCF_013418145.1 Acinetobacter sp. YH12201
TGTTCCACTTTAGATATTTGTTTAAGATGAGATGTAACTCATTGAAATGTGTCATCATATTCGTCGTCAGAAAACAAGTATTATGCCATTATTTCAATGAGTTATCTTTTTTTGTCGTGTACAAAGCCAAAATGTACAAAAAATAGCATTAAAAAATGCCCACAATTTAAAAGAATTATTTGATTATAATGCTCATATAGATGTTACAGATATCTTAGAAAAAAATCCTGAAAGTTTTGCTTATATTCCATTAAAAGCGAGCCATAAAGATATGTCTGTACTTATTGATAAAAATGGTAATGTCATCAGAATCGTGAACTTACGTCCTTGGAACTAAGCACTATTTTATCATCCGAAAAGCAGATTACCTTTTAATCTGCTTTTTTATTATCATGTACCTATTCTATTTTCACTGATTTAATCATGAAATTTTTCTTATTGCTTTTAGCTAGCATCTTTATCTCCCTCGCCTGGCTCCTGCCTATCCATTACCGCCCTTGGGTTACCTATACGGGTGAACTGTTTGCTTTTTTATCACTATTTACTTTGGCTGCCATTTATTTAAAAGACAAAATTAAATTACCGGTCATCAGTTCGCCTTTATTGCTGCTTGCGATGATCCCCCTAATTCAATACTTAGCTGACGAGCTATTTTTCTTTGATAAAGCTTTGACTAGTACGCTCTTTGTCTTTGGATTCTGGCTGAGTATAGTTATCGGATATAACTTGTCTGTAGAAAAAATAAATCGTGAAGAAGTTTTTACCGGACTCAGTTATGTGTTTCTCATGGCTGGAACAGCGACGGGTGTGATTGCCATTTGTCAGTGGCTCACCCTGGATGCTTATATTCCCGGAATGGTGGATATGCAACGTGCTGTTCGTCCCTATGCCAATTTTGCCCAGCCAAACAATATGGCCACTTTTTTGCTCATGTCCCTTTTGGCATGTTTATATTTATATGAAACCAAAAAAGTTCAGACCAAATGGCTGGTTCCTGCAGCATTCATTATGTTAATGAGTGTGGCATTAAGCCAATCTCGAACCTCATGGGTAGCTTGTGTCTTTATTCTAGTTTATTTGGTCTATCAGCAATTTAAAGGCTATATCCATATTAAATGGTATTCTTTGGCGGCATGGTTGGCTGTATTTATAGGATTCGTCCTTGTATTGCCTGTCATTGGGAGCTATTTAACGCAATTATTGGACGTACAGATTAAAGCTGTTGATGTCGCTAGACGTGCAACAGGAGATATGTCGCGTTTAGCCATTTGGCAGCAAATGCTGCATGCCATTGCTGACCGTCCATGGTTTGGCTACGGCTGGAACCAGACCAGTGTTGCTTATACACTGGTCAGTGATCATTTTCAGGGGCCAGTGTGGATTCGTAGTGCACATAACTTTATTCTCGATTTTATCCTGTGGAATGGTCTCATTATCGGATTGCCTTTTCTTGTCTACTTTAGCTATTGGGGCTATCAACTAAATAAGCGGGTCAATTCAGTTGAATCCGTAATCGGGATTTTAATGGTGGGTGCAGTATTGATTCACGCCATGCTGGAATTTCCACAGTACTATGCCTATTTCCTGCTCCCGGTGGGTTTTATTATTGGACTGGTTCAATCACAGCAGGCAGATACCAAAATCCTGACCCTTTCACCCAATTATATGCGTGTTGCTTACGGGTTATTTTTCTTGCTGTTGATTCTGATCGTGCGAGATTATGCGGTGATGATCCCTAAGCTCAATCAAACGCTACGCTATGAAAAAACACCGGAAAAAATTACCAATCAAGATCAGGTTTATTTGCTAGAAGAATTTAACCGGCGTATAGACTGGATTCGTATGAATCCTTATAGCAAGGTGAGTGCACAACAGCTCGAGGAAATTAGGGAGATGGTGCTTAATTATCCGACCACCTATGATTTATACAAGTATGCCAAGATCCTGGCTTTTAATGGTTATGAGCAGGAGGCTAAACACCAGCTCTTGTTATTAAAAAAATTACGTAAAGTCGATATAGATTACGCATCATTGGCCCAGCCTGTTGCCAAGAAGTAAAATTTAAAAAAGTGAATCGCATAAATAAAACAGCCAGTCAATTGACTGGCTGTTTTTAAACTTAAAGCTGGCTTTGAATATAGTTTTCGATGCCCACTTTCTCGACCAGATCAAGCTGGGTGATGGTCCAATCCAGATATTCCTCTTCTTTTTCCAGGATTTCCTGAACCAGATCGCGAGTCACATAATCCATTTCCTGTTCAGCCAGACTGACCGCTTTTTGTAGGGCTTCAATATTTTCGTTGACTTTGCGTACATCGCAATTCAGTACTTCAACAGTATGCTGGCCGATGTACAACTTGCCTAAATTTTGTAAATTAGGCAGGCCTTCAAGAAATAAGATACGTTCAATAATTTTATCGGCATCTTTCATTTGTTGAATCGATTCTTTGTATTCTGCCGAACCCAGCTTTTCAATTCCCCAATCATTGAACATACGTGAGTGCAGGAAATACTGGTTAATGGCCGTCAACTGGTGATAAAGCACCTGATTTAACTGATTAATGACATCACGATTGCCTTTCATTGTAAGTTCTCCATCAACAATTTCTGCCTTAGCTATATGTCAGGCAATCAAAAAATATTATTTCAATTATCTTAAACAACAAGCTACACAATGGCGAGTAATTTATTGAACAGCAAATGAAAATCGCAATCAAAAATGATAATGGGCGCTATATTATACGGCATGCATAAAAAAACCGCCGAGAGGCATAAGCGGGAGGGGAGAAAATGATCTTTTGATCATTCAGTTTGTTATTAGGGTAATTTGGTTTTAAGCCGCTACGGAGATACGAGCTGCAATTTCTGAAAGTTCTTTACTAATGATGGAACGTGCTTCAGGTGCACAACGACCACAACAGGTACCTAAATCAAGCAGGTCACGAATTTCACGATAGCTTTCCGCGCCATTTGCGACAGCATCTTTAATATCTTGATCGGTAATACCACGGCATAAGCATACGTACATTTGAACTCGCCACACAAGAGTGAAATGGGATAAGTAATATTATTGATAATTATTATCGTTTGTCAATGAAATTCATTTGAAATATTATTTATTGTGATTGAGTTTTTAAATAAAAAAACACCACTTGATCGGTGGTGTTTTGTACAATTTTATAACTAATTGAAAATTATTTATTAATAATCACAATACCATCCATTTCAACCAAAGCCCCTTTAGGCAAGCTGGCTACACCTAATGCTGCACGGGCAGGGTAAGGTTGGGCAAAATATTCACCCATAATCTGGTTAACCAGTTGGAAATGGGAAAGATCGGTCAGGAAAATATTCAGTTTGGCGATATCTGCCAATGAGCCACCGGCTGCTTCACAGACTGCTTTTAAGTTATCAAATACACGGCGAATTTGCGCTTCAATGCCTTCAACCAGTTCCATACTATAAGGATCTAAACCAATTTGACCTGAAAGGTATAGGGTATTTTCAACTAAAATTGCTTGAGAATATGTACCAATGGCTGCAGGTGCATTTTCAGTATGGATTACTTGGCGGGACATCGATTTCTCCTTGTATCATCTCTATGCATCATAGCGTAAATTGTTCAATAAGAGTTGCTTATGTTTGAATTAACTGGCTTTAGATGCTTCGGCAATATTAATAGGCTGGGCTAAACGGCTAATGCGTGGAAAACCGAAGTGCATACGTAAATCACGAATAATCTGCGCAATTTGCTTACGGTTATGCACCACAATATGCACGTAGGTTTTATCTTCATGGCCATGAACCATTTCTACACCGGTTTTTTCTTTCCGGCATTGATAAATCAGGTCAGAAATCTGTTCATCATTCATCAGCATGTCAATACTTAAATAAGCAGTGAAACTGATGTCATCGACATCTTCAGATGTCCAGTGCAAGGGCATAATATTTTCTGGATGCATATGTTGTTCATGCAACAGATTATGACAACGTGCACGATGCACAATTAAACCGCGACGTGAGAGATGTCCTTGAATGGGGTCACCAAGCACAGGGTTGCAACAATGGGCATATTTGACATCTACACCTTCAGTGCCTTGAATAAGACGGGTAGAAGACTGGTTATCCAGACTTTGTCCTTGTGCAAACAGGTGGTTAGCTACCAATTGCGGTAACAGGTCACCCACGGCAATCTGTTCAAATAAGTGTTCCTTAGATTCGATATGTCGCCATTGCAATATATCGATCCAGTCTGCTTCGGTTAAATCTTTGATGGAGCGATTAAACAGTTTTAGCGCACGGTTCAGTGCCTGCTGACCGACCAGTTGTTGTTCTTCAATATCTTGATCACGCAAAATATTTTGGATGGCACGACGCGCTTTCTGGGTGTTAATGAAGCTGAGCCAGTCGGGATTTGGTGTCGCCAGAACATCAGTAATAATCTCGATGACTTGTCCACTCACCAGTGGTGTGGAAAGAGGCCGGGTTTCCCCATTAATTTTTGCCCCGACAGCATGGTTACCTAAAAACAGGCTGGCTGAATAGGCAAAATCGACGGCTGTGGCCCCTTGTGGCAGTTCGTGCAAATGGCCATGTGGGGTATACACCCAGATTTTTTCCTGATGTAAATAATCCAGCAGATCGCTAAAAGTGGTTTTGGCACATTCACCATCTACCAATACATTCAGGTTCTGCATGGAAGCTTGAATGGCTGAGCGGCAGGCTTGCGGTGCATTTTCACCCAATACAACGCCGAAACGGGCTGCCTTACGCATCAGCTCGGTCTGAATAGTCAGAGAGAGCGTGGTTTTCTCGCCTTTTAAACGCATCATTAAAGACTGGTTGCCACCCGGCAATGGACGGCGGATATGATCTTCATAATGCAGAATCTGGAAATTTTCACGCAGGATTTCTGCCAGGCGGTCACAGTCGGCAATGCTTTGCAGAATAATTTCAAAAGCATGGCTGTGGGTGAGCTCTTGCAGATCAATATCGTTTTTGACGAAGTGACGCAGCAATTCAATATTGTTATTTTTCTTTTTAATACGACCACTAATCTGGTGCTGTTGCAGCAGTTCAGTCAGGTTTTTTTCCCAGATGCTTTGATATTCACAGCGTTTCGGTTTGGTTTGTAGTAGGGCATCCTGAACATTGTTAAACATATCCAGGTCAAGATTTTGATAGCACAGATGTTCCAGATTGTCGGCCATCTCGTTCATGCCGACAATACGCGCCATCGGCACAAAAATATCAAAGGTTTCCTGGGCAATACGTGCCCGTTTATCTGGGCGCAACGAACCTAAAGTGGTCATGTTGTGATAACGGTCAGCCAGCTTAATAATAATGACACGCGGGTCTTGCAGGGTGGCTTGCAGAATTTTACGGAAGGAGGCGGCTTTATTATATTCTTTGTCGCTGGAATGGCTGAGTTTGGTTACCCCATCGACCAGCTCGGCCACTGTGCGGCCAAATTTTTCAGTAATGTCTTCTTTGTTGAAATCAGTATCTTCAATCACGTCATGCAGCAGGGCGGCCATCAGGGTTTCGGCATCCAGACGCATATGCGCAAGAATGCTGCTGACCGCAATCGGATGCAGAATATAGGGTTCACCACTTTTACGGGTGATGCCATCATGGGCAATATCGGCATAATCGCAGGCCACAAGCACGCGCTCGACATCACTTGCACTTAAGTAAGCGTCGATAATAATTTTGAGCTGTTGTTTGGCTTGGCTGACCTGTGGGCCTGGCATATAACACCTTTATTACTTCAGTTTCTACAATTCAAATCGCTAGAGCTTTAATGAAAAGCATATTGCATGACTTGTCAAATTTTTCATTTAAAAAACAGCAAAAAGATACATCCTAAATAACGTATCTTTAATTTTATGTTATAACGGTTATTCATCCAATATTAAAGTTGTGCAATAAAAAAAGCCTAGTTAAAACTAGGCTTTTTTTAAGATATTTTTTCTTATTGGAAAGAAAAGCCATCTAAATTCAAATTGTTTGCAGAAAGTGCAAGGTCAAGGCTAGAAGTTTGATAGTCTTGATCACGTTGTTTCAAAATATCTTTAGATACATGACCTGCCGCAATTTCACGTAAAGCAACTACGGTCGGTTTATCGTTGTCCCATTCTACAGTTGGTTCAATGCCTTGACGTGCCAATTGACGCGCGCGTTTGCTTGCCACTAGTACAAGCTCAAAGCGGTTGTCTACATGGTCTAAACAATCTTCAACGGTTACGCGTGCCATAAGAATTCTCGTTTGAATATTAAATTTGAACAGACTGGGCAGTATAAAATGCTTTGCCTGTAGACTCAAGTTTTAATCACGGTTCAATAGGAGTAATTAATTTTTCAATCAATTCCTGATGACGGGCTGCCTGCTGTGCAATCACTAAACGGTTGGCAATAATCACGCATTCCAGATCATGCAGTGCTTTATTAAAGTCATCATTAATAATAATATAGTCGAAGTTGCTATATTGCTGCATGTCTTCAACAGCACAGCTCAGGCGGCGCTCGATCACTTCAACGGAGTCAGTGCCCCGGTTGGATAGGCGCTGGCGCAAATCAAACTGGCTCGGCGGTAAAATAAAAATTTGTTTGGATTCAGGAAAAAGTTTGCGGACCTGATCCGCTCCTTGCCAGTCAATTTCAAGTAAAACATCATGCCCCTTGGAAAGCTGTTGTTTTACAGTCGCTTGCGCCGTACCGTAATAATTGCCAAACACTTCTGCATATTCAATAAAACCGCCTTGCTCAACCAAGGCAAGAAAGTCTTCTTTTTTTGAAAAATGATAATGTACACCGTCAAGCTCACCCGGGCGTTGACCACGCGTGGTATGGGAGACAGAAACGTGTAAATTGGTGACACGGTCGAGAAGGGCTTTAACGAGGGATGTTTTGCCTGTTCCAGATGCAGCAGAAACGACAAACAAGAGACCCGACATGATATTTTTCCTGATATGATAAAATATCTTCTCTATTTTAGAGCAGACGACCCGCAAACAAAATAGCCAAGCGTCTTTTTGTTGGCATTTATTTCAAATTATTCCGCTCAACTTCGGGTGAACATTGAGGATCTTATGGAAATTGTATTGGCCAATCCACGTGGTTTTTGTGCAGGTGTCGACCGAGCAATTGCGATCGTCAATCGGGCACTGGAATGCTTTAATCCGCCTATTTACGTGCGTCATGAAGTGGTGCATAACAAGTTTGTGGTGGATGATTTACGTCAGCGTGGTGCCATCTTTGTTGATGAACTGGATGAGGTTCCCGATGACAATATCGTGATCTTTAGTGCGCATGGTGTGTCAAAAGCGGTGCAGCAAGAAGCCGAGCGCCGCGGGTTAAAGGTGTTTGATGCCACCTGTCCACTAGTCACCAAAGTACATATAGAAGTGACCAAATATGCACGTGAAGGCACGGAAGCCATTTTGATTGGACATGAAGGACACCCGGAAGTGGAAGGCACCATGGGGCAATATGACAAGAAAAATGGTGGTGAAATCTATCTGGTTGAAGATGAAGAGGATGTGGCGGCATTAAAAATCCGTTATCCCGAGAAAGTGGCTTTTGTGACCCAAACAACGCTCTCCATTGATGATACCGCAAAAGTGATTGATGCTTTACGTACAAAATTTCCTGAAATTCAGGGGCCGCGTAAGGATGATATCTGCTATGCCACGCAAAACCGTCAAGATGCGGTACGTGACTTGGCCACTCAATGTGATGTGGTTTTGGTTGTAGGATCTCCTAATTCTTCAAACTCAAACCGTTTGCGCGAGTTGGCGGAGCGTATGGGGAAACATGCCTATTTGGTGGATAATGCAGATCAGCTTGATCAGGCCTGGTTTGATGAAAATACCAAAATTGGGGTAACTGCTGGTGCATCGGCACCCGAAATTTTAATCAAGCAGGTGATTCAGCGTTTACAGGATTGGGGCGCGAAAGCACAGGAAGAGCTGGCAGGGCGTGAAGAGAATATTACTTTTAGTTTGCCGAAAGAGTTACGTATTCCTGTAACACAGGCTTAATTTGTGAATTGTTTAACATTCTGAAAGTTCTAAAAAATTGACAGATAATTGCTTTTTGGCAATTATCTGTTTTTTTATGCCTTTTATCCTTTTATGTGCTTAATTTGTAATTAAGTTGGATATTATTTTAAATAGGGTAAAGTTTTGTTGCGTTGGGGGGGGTATGCAGAAAAATAAAGGATTCACTTTAATTGAGCTAATGGTGACGATTGCGGTGTTGGCGATTATCGCGATGATGGCGGCTCCTTCAATGACTAGCATGATTCGTAAAAACCAATTGCATAGCGATGCAAGAGCTATTGTTGAATTGGCAACAATGGCACGTTCCGAAGCTGTATTTACTAAGAAAGAACAGAAGTTGGCACTAGACGCCTCGGTAACAGACGGCAAGTTCAAGTGGTTGCCAGAGCAACATACTAGTTGGGCAACCAAACCAGTCAATAGCCTGACCTACAATATGTTTGGCTTTTTAGTTTCAGCGAATGATCGTGAGTGTTTTATTTTGCAGCATCAAAAAGATAGTTCAAAAAAAGCGGTCATCGAGTTTTATAAAAATGGTTCGATTCGATATGAACGCTCAAATAGCACATGCCCAAATTAATAGGATGAGGGTAAAACAATGATAAGAAATCAACGTGGTGTTGGCTTGGTCGAGGTTTTGGTGGCATTGGTGCTGCTTGGAATTGCAGTGCTAGGCTTTACTGCTTTGCAAATTCGGGCGGTTTCTGCCAGTGCAGACGCAGGTCAAAACATTCAAGCCATGAATATTGCACGAGATTTATCTGAACGTATCCGTATGAATCGTGCTGGATTAGATGAATATAAGGCAAATGCAACAGTGACAGATTGTGCTGCAAATTTTTGTACCAGTAATCAAATGGCAGCCTATGACTTTAAACAAGTTCAGTTGCGTGCAGAAAATTTAGGCATGTCTATTGCTGTGAACGACTGCCAAGGTTCGACCCTGAAAAGAAAATGTGTATATGTGGCTTGGGATACAACCACTGCAACTAATGGAAGTGGGGGTAATCACTGTACCAATGGAACA
The DNA here is from genome assembly GCF_013418145.1 of Acinetobacter sp. YH12201. NCBI lineage: Bacteria > Pseudomonadati > Pseudomonadota > Gammaproteobacteria > Moraxellales > Moraxellaceae > Acinetobacter > Acinetobacter sp. YH12201. The sequence goes on from NZ_VPCP01000092.1 coordinate 9,091, forward strand.
GCGTATAACCCAAATGCACAATGCATAATTATGGAGGCTTATAACTATGACTAAGCTTCAGAAAGGTTTCACTTTACTTGAGCTGATGATTAGCTTGGCAATTGGTTTATTGGTGGTCAGTGCAGCAACTGCTATTTTTCTCAGCGCACAACGATCTTTAGGATTTCAGTTGGGTATGGGTGATGTGCAGCAAAACTCAAATTTTGGCTTGGCAATGCTGACTCATGACTTACGACACGCCAATCTAAACACACCGTCTAACCAAAAAGTTAATAATAAGATGGTGGGTTCTGGCGTAATTTTTGCCCGAGAAAACTACCCATCCAGTTTGCATGCAAATTTGACCAATATTGCGTATAGCACACAAAATTTTGCCGATGATGGAACGGCAGGTAAAAGTGATCAAATTGTGATTCAGTTTGTGCCACAGTATCAAATTGAAGAAGCATCAGATGTTGACCCAAATGATGCTACCAAGAAAATCAATGAAAGATTATTAAGCAATACAGATATGTATGATTGCGAAGGCAATAGAATTGGATTTACAACCGCCAAAGCCAATGAAGACACCCAAGCAATCCGCCCAACCATGGTACAGCGTTACTTTATAGCAAAGTTACCAAATTCACAGCAGGGCAGTGATGGTTTGGATCGTTACGGGCTGTACTGTGATGCAGGGTATTACAATGCGGGTGATAGTACGATTGATGGTATAGGTAGCAATGCACAACTACTCATGCAAAATATTGATGCGTTTAAGGTGCTTTTGGGTGTGAAAAATCCACAAAACAATCAATTGCGCTATGTCACGATAGATCAATATAAAACTTTAATGTCATCCATTACTGCAGAAAAAGATTATCTACAAGTGATTTCCTTGCAGGTGTCTGTAGTAGCGCGATCTGCGACCAATATTGGGGCTGATGCTGGTTTAAATAATAAAACTATTACCCTCCCAGGCACCGCAACTGCAGTGGTGTTCGATGGTGATGCGAATTTGAATAAAAAATACATACGTCAACTGGTCACTCAAGTGGTTGGTTTGCGTAATACATTGGGAGCATCGTAATGAAACAACAAAAAGGTGCAACGCTCATTGTGGTTTTGGTCATTCTTATTTTAATTACCTTGGTTGGTACATTAGCTGTCCGTTCTGGGATTTTAGGATTAAGACTGGCCACCAACAGCCAAGTACAGGCTTTGTTATAGGACTTACGCATTGACGGATTCAAAAAAGTATTAAAATACTTTATAAAGTATCTGTGATCAGACGAATTAAAAATGCTTCTACAGCAACTTGTACTCTACCCATTTATATGGGCTTTCTCATG
>NZ_VPCP01000093.1:0-9877 GCF_013418145.1 Acinetobacter sp. YH12201
TCATGAGAAAGCCCATATAAATGGGTAATGTACAAGTTGCTGTAGAAGCATGTTTAATTCGTCTGATCACAGATACTTTATAAAGCATTTTAATACTTTTTTGAATCTGTCAATGCGTAAGTCCTAATAAATTATTTATTAAAAATAAATGCTTGGTGTGATTTATTGTTCAACTCAGTATTCAATAACAAAATGTAGCGATGGTGTAAAAAATGGTTTCTCTACTTTCATGGACAGCATGTTTTGGAGAGTTGGCCACGCTATTGAAACATTGAGTTATGCAATTTTAATTGCAGCCTTACCTTAAAAAGTACGGCAGGTATATGGCATCCTTAGCTATAGCCAATGAACCTACGGCAACGGTATGGTTGCTACGATTGAGCGTTTGGAAGAGTTGAAAGTGGTGATCTTTAAACATTTAGCTAGGGTTTGAGAGAGTATTGAAGATTTGGAAGGTGAAGAAGTTAAAAAATGGAAGGGTGCTTTAGAGAAATATGTTCTGGAGCAGATAGATGGAAAAAACATACTCAGGGTGAATGTAGGTAGGTCTAAAGGCTATCGGGAAATGATGGAAAACGGGTTTAAAAGGGTTATGAGACTGTTAAACAGCTTACCGAAGCCTAGCCAGATGAAGTAAAGAACCCGGCTTTTAGCAAATCAGTGCATTTGTATAGCAATAAGACATTCGAAATTTGCACTAAATCTGCTATGCTATGCAACTTCCGTTTTTTACACATATTCGAGGCAGAGATGACGCAACATAACGCTCAATCGACTTCTGAACCACACATTTCCGAAAACGATTTAATTGCACAGCGTCATGCCAAGTTAAAGCAGATTCAAGACCACGCAAAAGAAACTGGTATTAGTCCATGGCCAAACGCGTTTAAGCGTGAGCACTATGCACAAGATTTACAAGACCAATTTGCTGAAAAATCTAAAGAAGAAATTGAAGCTGGCGAACACGTCCATGTAAAAGTGGCTGGTCGCGTGATGTTGAACCGCGGGTCATTCATTGTGATCCAGGACATGACTGGCCGTATTCAGCTTTATGTTGCACGTAAAGAACTTGCACCTGAAGTACTGGAAACCATCAAGAGCCTGGACCTGGGCGATATCATTGCAGTTGAAGGTTATATCGGCCGTTCCGGTAAAGGTGACCTGTATGTACACATCGAGAAATTTGAACTTTTAACCAAGTCACTGCGTCCACTTCCAGACAAATTCCATGGCTTAACTGATACAGAAGTCAAATACCGTAAACGTTATTTGGATTTAATCGTAAACGAAGAAACCCGTAAAACCTTTGAAATTCGTGCCAAAGTGGTTTCTGGGATTCGTGCCTATTTAAGCAATGAACGCTTCATGGAAGTGGAAACGCCAATGATGCATGTAATTCCAGGCGGTGCTTCTGCGCGTCCGTTTGAAACGCATCATAATGCCTTAGATATGCCGTTATTCTTGCGTATTGCACCTGAGCTTTACCTGAAACGTTTGGTGGTAGGTGGTTTTGAGCGGGTGTTCGAGATTAACCGTAACTTCCGTAATGAAGGGGTTTCAACCCGTCATAACCCGGAATTCACCATGATTGAATTCTATCAGGCTTATGCAGACTATAAAGACTTGATGGCTTTAACTGAAAATATGCTTGAGAAACTGGCGCTAGATATCCTGGGTACGACAGACGTTCCTTATGGTGAAGAAGTGTATAGCTTCAAGGGTCCATTCAAGAAAATTTCCATGTTTGATGCCATTCTGGAACACAACCCGCAATTTACACCTGAAAATGTATCTGACCGTGAATTCCTGGCGAAATTCATTCAGGAAGAATTGAAAGAACAGGTGAAACCTGGTTTTGGCCTAGGTAAACTGCAAACCATCGTATTTGAAGAAACGGTGGAAACCAAACTGCGTCAACCGACATTCATTACCGAATATCCAGCGGAAACTTCTCCATTGGCGCGCCGTAATGATGAAAATCCGCACATTACTGACCGTTTTGAATTCTTCATCGGTGGTCGTGAATTGGCCAATGGTTTCTCGGAATTAAATGACCCGATTGACCAGGCAGAGCGATTTCAGGCACAGGTTGCTGAAAAAGATGCCGGCGATGATGAGGCGATGCACTTCGATGCAGACTTCATTGAAGCCCTTGAATACGGTCTTCCTCCTACAGCAGGCGAGGGTATTGGTATTGACCGTTTAGTGATGATTTTTGCCAATGCACCAAGTATCCGTGACGTGATTTTGTTCCCGCATATGCGTCATAAACATGCATAAATTGTGAATGAAAAGAACCCGCTCAGTGCGGGTTTTTTATTGCCTGAAACTTATGATGGCTTGAAAATCAGGCAAAAAAATACGCAATGATTGGGGTGATCATTGCGTAGAACAACGAATCTGTTTGCACAGTTCGGTTAAGGAGAATGTTAGAACTAGGGGTAGCTCTAAGCATTTAAGACATCTTAAAATGAAGGCTGAGTCATTTCATGATGCTTTCAGTTAAGTTGTGTTAATTCAGGTTAATCACTCTGGGTTAGTGTGATTGATTACTCATTTTTTAGCTATAAAAAAGCCCCTCTAGAAAAGAAGGGCTTTTAAAAATATACAGTGTTTAGAAGTGGAAAACGCCAAGTCCTGCTTTCACTTCATCAAGGGTTTGCTGGGTAATATCACGGCACTTGTCAGTCCCGGTTTTTAGAATATCCATGATGTAGTCAGGATCTTTCTGTAATTCCATACGACGTTCACGAATAGGGCCAATCAGTTCTTTCAAAATGCCTTCAAGACGTTTTTTCACCGTACCATCGCCCAAACCGCCACGTCGATAATGTGCTTTTAACTCTTCCAGCTCTTCTTTGTTGGTATCAAATGCATCTAGGTAAGTAAATACCACGTTGCCTTCCACCTGACCTGGATCTTCAATACGCAAATGATTTGGATCGGTATACATGGCATTCACAGCTTTTTTGATGTCCTTGTCAGATGCATCCAGCACAATGGTATTGCCCAAAGACTTCGACATTTTTGCTTTACCGTCGAAACCTGGTAAACGACCAACATTAGACAGCAGTGCCTTACATTCAGGTAAAATCTCATGACCAATCTGACGGTTTAAACGACGCACGATTTCGTTGGTCTGTTCGATCATTGGAATTTGGTCTTCGCCCACAGGTACGACAGTGGCTTTAAATGCTGTAATGTCAGCGGCTTGTGCTACAGGGTAACACAGGAAACCTGCCGGAATATCGCGCTCAAAGCCGCGCATCTGAATTTCAGATTTAATGGTCGGGTTGCGCTCTAAACGAGATACAGTGACAAAGTTTAAATACAACATGGTCAGTTCATTCAGTGCTGGCAAGCAGGACTGAACACAGATGGTGGTTTTGGTCGGGTCAATACCTACAGCCAAATAATCTGTTGCCACTTCAATAATATTACGGCGTACTTTTTCAAAGTTATCGGCATTGTCGGTTAAAGCTTGGGCATCAGCAAGAAGGAGATGTTGATGGTGAGAATCCTGTAAACCTACGCGTGAACGTAAAGAACCTACAAAATGACCTAAATGAAGTTGTCCGGTTGGGCGGTCGCCAGTCAAAATAACAGGACGATTGTCTTGATTACTCATTATCTCTCTATTCCAAAGTAGTGAACACTACATACTTATATGCTGATGTATTGCCTTATTGTACGGCATAATGTTTTTGAATGTCAGGCACTATAAAAACAGATCATTGAAAAAATAAGAACAATTTAATGATGTGGATACAGTTTTTTTGAATTTTTCTCTTTAAAATAGCCGATAGAACCTTTAGGGATAACAGGAATGGCGAGTAGTTTATTAATATTATTAGATGATATTGCAACTGTTTTAGACGACGTTGCTGTCATGAGTAAAATGGCGGCAAAAAAAACCGCAGGCGTATTGGGTGATGATCTGGCACTCAATGCTCAACAGGTGAGTGGCGTGCGTGCAGAGCGTGAGCTGCCTGTGGTTTGGGGTGTTGCCAAAGGCTCTTTTGTGAATAAGCTCATTCTGGTGCCTCTGGCGTTACTGATTAGTGTGATCGCGCCGTGGCTCATCAATCCGTTATTGATGATTGGTGGTCTGTTCCTGTGTTATGAAGGGGTAGAAAAAGTGCTGCACAGTGTGCAGCACAAAAAAGCCACGACGGAAGAAGCGGCTGAAGCAGAATTCAATGCCATTGAAACTGATTTGGCCAAGTTCGAGAAAGAAAAAATCAAAGGGGCGATTCGTACCGATTTTATTTTGTCTGCTGAAATTGTGGTGATTTCATTGGGTACCGTTGCAACAGCTGCTTTTGGTACTAAGGTGATGGTGCTGTCAGCTATTGCGATTATCATGACTATTGGGGTGTATGGTTTTGTCGCCATGATTGTCAAAATTGATGATCTGGGATTGTACTTAACCAAGCAGGCATCGGGTTTCAAGCAAACTGTGGGACGCGGTTTGCTGGCGTTTGCCCCAAAACTGATGAAAACTTTGACCATTGTCGGAACCATTGCCATGTTCCTAGTGGGTGGCGGAATTATTACCCATACCATTCCATTGTTCCATCATGTGACCGAAGACTCGGTCGATTATGTACAACACCTTCCTACAATGGGCAATATTATTGGCGCAGTGACTCCGACCTTAATTAATCTGGGGATTGGTTTTGTTGCTGGATTGTTGGTTTTAATTATGGTTAGCGTTATTCAGAAGATGAAGTCCAAGTCAAAACAGGCTTAATGATGAAAAAGCTCGCTAAAATAGATTGAGCTAATTCTAAGGAAAAGCACTATGCGCTGGAAAGGACGTCGAATCAGTAGCAATGTAGAAGACCGTCGTGGTGGTGGCGGAGCTAAAGCAGGTGGGATTAGTATCTTGGGGCTGGTCGTCGCATTCGTGGCCTGGAAATTTTTTGGAGTCGATCCTCAACAGGCTTATCAGGCCACCAAACAGGTCACTTCACAATCACAACCGGCTGAAACCAGAGGTTTGGAGAATCCAAGCCCGGAACAGCAGGAAGCCATGGATTTTGTCGGTACGGTATTGGCAGATACCGAAGATACCTGGAGCCAAGTGTTCCAGCAGCAGCTTAATGCGCAGTATGTCGCGCCTAAACTGGTGATGTTTAATAGGGTGGTGGATTCGGGCTGTGGTACCGCACAATCTGCCATGGGGCCTTTCTATTGTCCTTCGGATCAGAAAGTGTATATCGATACGGCTTTCTTTAAAGATATGCGTCAGCAAATGGGTATATCCGGTGAGCAAAACAGCACGGAATTGTCCCGCCAGGATCAGGCCGGTGATTTTGCCCAGGCTTATGTGGTGGCTCATGAAGTAGGACATCATCTGCAAACGCTGTTAGGTATTTCAGCACAAGTGCAAAAAGCCCGTGCCCAATCGAGTGAAGTGCAAGGCAATCAGCTTTCTGTACGTCAGGAATTACAGGCAGACTGTTTTGCCGGGATTTGGGCGTATCACAACCAGCAACGCACCCAGTTTCTGGAGCAGGGCGATATTGAAGAAGCCATGGATGCAGCGCATAAGATTAGTGATGACTATTTACAGAAACGTGCGACCGGGCAGGTGGTACCTGATAGTTTTACCCATGGCAGCAGCCAGCAGCGCATGAAATGGTTTGAAACCGGGTTGAAATCGGGGAATATCAATGATTGTGATACTTTTAATCAAGCCATTTAAATAGTAATGAAGCATTAAAAAAAGAGGATATTAAATCCTCTTTTTTTGTTAACCATGAATAAACTGTTTAAAGTTCCGGATAATTCGAATAGACACATACAGTGCTGCCAATGCAAACAGTGCCATACTAAACAGGTGATATTTTAAATCTGAAATATCAGCTTGATAAAATTGCTGAATTTGCGGCTTAGAATAAGACCATTGCTGCTGCTTTTGGGTACGACTATCTTGATAATTAACCTGCTGGATATAATGCTGCTGACCTATTTTTAATAGCTCTAATTGCTGGATTTGTCGGGTATGGGACTGGTTATATTCATCTGTACAAATATCTTGCAGATAATGCTGGCAGTTTAATTTGGTAATATAACCATTCTGTGCAATCACAATATAAATGGCCTGATCCGGGCGTTGATTATTCGAGACCAGCACCAGTGGTTTGTCAGGTGTAGATTTTAAGGAAATCTGCGTGGCGTACTGAAAAGCTTGATCTGCTTTTATAATTTCTCGGCTTTTTGAAAAAATACTCAAAAATAAAGTCAAGGTAATAAGAAAAATGATCCCTGCAAAAAAAAGCCGAAATATGGTTTTAACTGTTTGATGCATGGTTAAATTCAACTTAATGTAGAGAGAAATGAAAAAAATGAGGAGATACTAAATAAATGGATCTTGGGCTATGTTAAATCATTGCTAAAAATATGTAAAAAAACTTAACTATTTTGTGAGTCAAAGAAAAAATGGTTAAACTGATTCGGTGAATAAATAGTATTGAATTAAATATTTATTTGGAAATGGTGGGATGCGTTCGCTTTATTCCAATCAATCGCTCAAATTGGAACTTTAATGGGAAATTTCTTTTTTCTTCAGGTCTTTACAGTTATTTTTGCGCTTTCAATTGCAACGACTATTTTTAATAAGCGTATTTTAGGTTTTCCACAGGCGATAGGTGTACCCATTGTTTCGGCAATTTTTGTCTTTATTTTACAATGGGGTGCCAGTTTACTCAGTGGCAACAAGTTCATCACCATTAATATTCACAATATTGAAGAAGCAGTTCGTCATATTGATTTCTATGATTTTTTAATCAATGGCGTGATCTGTTTTATCCTGACCTCTTCCGCTTTAAAATTTAAAGTGTCCGATTTAAAAAGCCACTGGAAACCGATCAGTATTTTGGCCAGTATTGCACTGGTACTGTGTGCGGTATTTTTTGGTGTCACTTTATATGGCTATCAATTCCTGATTGGCAAGCATGTCGATTTATTGGTGCTTTTACTGTTAGGTGCTGCATTGGGTGCGACCGACCCGATCGGAATTAAAGGTGTACTCAGTTCGGTACGTGCACCGCATCACCTCATGGTTAAACTGGAAGGTGAATCACTATTTAATGATGCCATGTGTATCGCCGTATTCATGACTTTATTATATGTATTGCAGGGTGAACATTTTACCATTGTGGGTACGTTGCAAACTTTGCTTTACGAGATTGTAGTGGCCATAATTATTGGCTGGGGTTTTGGTCTGGGCATTCTAAGATTGCTTCGTGGCAAACACGAAATGGAATCTTTGATTTTAACCACCGCATTACTGGCTTGTGGTTCATATTTGGTGGCTTTATTTGCCCATGCCTCTGCACCCATTGCCTGTGTGATTGGCGGTTTGGTGGTAGGAAATAAGTGGAAGGAAATTTTACAAGAACGTGAAATTCGTGAAGTCAACCATTTCTGGCATACCGTTGAAGGGATCATCAATTCCTTCTTGTTCACCTTGATTGGTCTGGAACTGTTTATTCTGGATTTAAGCATTAGTTTAATTCTGGGCGGGATTGTGGCGTTCCTGATTCTGCATGCTTCGCGCTTTGCTGCCAACTATCTGTCATTTGCATTTTTCCCGAACTTTAGAAACAAAAGCTATAATGGTAGTTTAGCAATTTTATCATGGGGTGGGGTGCGTGGCGGAATCTCGCTTGCCTTGATTCTGGCGGTAGCAAATATTCCTGAACTCAGTGAGTACAGCAGTATCCTGGTAGGCTATACCTTTATTGCCGTTTTACTTTCCGGCGTAGTCTGTGGACTGGGTTTACCTGCGGTCATGAATGCCTTTTATTATAACCCCAATGAAGAAACCACGGGTTTTAAGGGCTGGTATCAACGCTTGTGTCATAAAATGAACCGCAAAGGCTTTCAGTATATTGTTGGTGAAGATGCCAACGGCAATGAAACTATTACCGTATATAATCCGGATGCCTTAATTGATAAAAAAGCCGAAGATGGTGTTGCAGTCATGCATAATCCAGAGAAGGTGCAAGTCGTGAAACGTTTGGAAAGTCCGGATAATTTCTAAGTGTAAAACACAAATAAAAGAAGTTCATAACGGGCTTTTTTTATAGCTTGAAATTTTAAATGGGATGATTTAAGGACCTTAGTATGCCAGAACCTTCAGGTCGCTCCAGTGATGAGTTGGCGCGTCAAATTCTGCAAGTGGTTGCCTTAATTCCATATGCTAAAGTGGCCAGTTATGGACAGATTGCCCGTATGGCAGGTTTACCCAAACATGCACGTTTAGTCGGTTATGTATTAAAGCATCTGGATTCAGCGGCGGATATTCCCTGGCATAGGGTTATCAACTCTCAAGGAAAAATTAGCCTAAGCAAATTAAATGAAAGCGGAGAAAGTATTCAACGATCAAAATTAGTGGCAGAAGGGGTAATGGTGATTGGAGATAAAATTAATTTAAAACAATATCAGTGGATGAATAGTTGATAAAAGCTGTAGGTAGATTGATTATCGGAATAAAATTTTCCCACCTTTAGTTAAAGATGGGAAATATAAGAGAATATTATTGGCGAACAATCAGCACCGGAATATGAGATTCTCCGAGTACACTTTGAGCAACGCTACCCAGGAACAGTTTTTTCAGACCTGTACGGCCATGTGAACCAATGATGATCAAATCAGCATGGCTATCTTCAGCAGCTCTCACAATTTCACGATGAATCACTTGTCCTTCAAGAAGTTTAGTTTCTACTTCAAGGCCTTGTTCATTGAATTTTGCCTTTGCTGCTGCTAGCGAATCAACAATCGCATTACGAGCACGTTCAATCAAGTCATTGGTTTGGCTAGCAGAAATGTATTCTGCTGCGATATACGGATCAAGTGCTAAAACTTGAACTACTGTAATTTTACTGCCAAATGCTTTAGCAAACTCAGCTGCTTTAGCCACTGCTGCATAAGCTGTTTCTGAACCGTCAACTGGGACTAAGATATTTTGATAAGCCATGTGTATTTCTCCTTATAATCCTTACTAAAATGTATCGTATTAAGACTAGAACTTCTTGTTCAATAAAAACGTTTGAAATGATACTAGCTGTATTTCTATTAAAATAAAACCTAGTAATTTCATGGGGATAATTTATTCCCTAAAACAATTTTATAATTTAATCTATCATGATTTTGTTTAAAAACTAGCGGGCTTAAAACTAAAGTCTGAGGAAATTGTAAGCAGATTTCTTATTTGCAACCATTTGTAAAAATAGATGTGAACAGTTCTTTAAAATTGTCATATCATAAATGTAGTAACTTATTAATAATGAATTAAAAAATGCATGAAACAGATCAATTAAATTGGCAACGTGATAATTTTGAAAATATTGGAACTGCTTGGGAGGGTGATCTTTAGGATCGTGAGCGTTTAGGAATTCAGCTTACAAATTATGTTGATCGTTTGCGGTGTGGTGCTGTGTTGGCATTGGATGCACGTTGGGGTGAAGGTAAAACGTGGTTCGTATGTCATTGGACAAAACATTTAAATAATACAGAACATAACGTCATTTATTTAGATGCCTTTGCAAATGATTATTTGGATGATCCATTTCTTGTTATCACCGCTGAAATTACAAATATTTTAAATAAAGATAAAAGAACTAAAAGAAAAGTTAAAAAATTGATTGAATTGTCTGCATCAGTCGGTACAGCATTATTGCCATCTCTACCTAAAATTGCTTTAACTCTCGGATTACATCTAGTGGGTGCAGGACTTCTGTGTGCCGCAGCAAGCGGCGTAAGAGATGAGGGTATGGCCCCTCGCTATCGGCTTGCAGGAGCAGGTAGCAAACCACCATAAGCGGCTTGGATCAAAAGTCCCGGTCGTGAGCGTTATGGAAAAGGC
>NZ_VPCP01000094.1:0-9758 GCF_013418145.1 Acinetobacter sp. YH12201
GGATAAGGTTGCTAATCGAATTCGTTTACGCTTATTTTCCTGCTTGAGAAATTGCCAATAGATAGGTTCAAATTTCTTAAAAAAATCATCAATAACACAGAAGATTTCTGTAAAATCAAACATGGTGATTAGAGTCTTTGGTTTGTGTAGTAACTTTCTAAATGGCTCTAACCATCTTTTTTTCAAGCGGTTTTCTTATCCGTAATTCGGGTTATTTACCGCTAAACAGTCCTTAGAATAAGAAAACGCAACTTTATAGGTTGCGTTTTCTTATAGGATGATTGGCACTTCCCCATAGATCTCACTTACCACAAAATAGCATCTAGATTGTAATACTGTAGGTGGTTTTTTTGGGGAGTGAGTTTTCTATTACATTAAACTTAATCAGCTTTATACAACATAATTTTTTATTTTAAATTAATAACTTATCATTAATACAAAAACCAACGCTTCACCAACTGGGCTTTTTGAGAATTGATCACATTTCGCATCTCATATTCGATTATTCTTATAATTTCAATAACTTAAACCACAAGCACTCATCTTTCACTCAATTTTTATTAGCTGATTAAAAAAATTAAGTCATCAGGTTGATCTTAATTGCTTAGGCTATTTTTAATCAGCTAAATTCGCTTATACATGTGCGAGTGAATTTTAATTTATCCAATTGACCACGGGAAATTGATGATTTTCATGCTGAAAGTCGCTACTTTGCCAAATATCCCGCATTGGTATTTTAACATCTAGAGCTAATGGCAACTTTTTAGGATTAAACTGCATGTGCTGTAAATCCTTTCCCCAGGCAATTAAATCCATATCCAATGAAATTTGATGTGAAGGCCGTACCCGACCGGAATCGGCTTCCATTCTTTTTAATAATGCAATGATATCATCCACCGACATTACAGCTTTTAACAAACACGCCGCATTCCAGTAATCCTCCCCCACCGCATCACGACATGGAATCACATAAATTTGAGAGAATTGAACCTCTCCCAAACCAGAGATTTGTTTCATAGCGTTTTGAAAATGCTGTTGGGGATGACAATTACTCGCCAGAGCTAAGGCGAATATCGTTTCGGTGGCGTTCAAGACGAATTCCTACAGAATTTGCTTGCGCGATAATGGCAGGCTTACGGATGGTAATCATAATCGATTCTACTGTGGGAAAGGTAGTAAAAAGCGCATTTAGCACAAGTTTTGCTGCATGTTCAATCAATTCAGGCTTGGCTTCCTGAATGACTTTGGCAGAAATCTCGCAAATTTCAGCGTAATTTAGCGTATGTTCCAGCTGATCCGAATTGGAAGCCTGTTCCAGACTGGTCTGGATGGTCATATCCAGCATTAAAGGCTGCATGATTTGACGTTCCCAATTGAAACATCCCACCACTGTTTCAACCTTTAAACCTTCAATGATAATTGCGTCCATGTTTGCCCCTTAACTGACTTTGATTTTTTAATTCCCCTTGCGAAACAATGTTTCTCATCCTTTGAAAAAGGAAAAGTCCCTCTTTTATAAAGAGGGATTTAGGGAGATTATCTCAATAATGACTTAGTTTTTTAACAACACATTTGGGTCAAGAGTCTGCACCATTTGCAATCTCTGGTCTGCATAGATATCGGTATATGGTGCAAGGATGCGCATAAAGCGATCGAAATACAGCATTTGCTTAAACAGCAAGGCAAAGTCGCGCGGGAAGCGAATGCCATGACGCTCGCCCACTCCCACCATATCCATCATGATGTCGTTTAAATCGGCAGGATTGGAAGTGAGTAACTCTTGAGGATCAGCCAAAAGGACACCACTGAACAGACGTTCTAAGTCAGCCGCCAAAACTTGAGTATCAATTTTCTTGTCGGTCATGCCCATTTTCAGCATGTTTTCAGCCATCAAGGTGTAATCGGTTTTTTGCAGCGCATCCATGAAGGCAATACAAGCCGTCCAGACTTCAGATTTTAGCTGGCCCACAATACCAAAATCGATAAAACCGACCCGACCATCTTCAAGCAGCATCAAGTTTCCAGCATGCAGGTCTGCATGGAAGCTGTTACACATCATCAAGCTGCCAAACCAGGTATTCATGGCGGTAATGAGCACCTGAGACGGGTCTTTAGCCACCTTTTTTACCACATCAAAATCGGTCAATGGCACGCCATATAAGCGCTGCATGGTGAGTACACGGCGGGTTGAGTATTGATGATAAACTTTCGGTGCGGTAGCTTTCTGGTTCTGCGTTATATTCAGATAATTGACAAAATCATCCAGGTTTTGCGCTTCTTCAATAAAGTCGACTTCGCGTACCATACGAGTTTTAATTTCCTCGACAATATCGGCAAGTGATGCAAATTTCACCTTCGGTACGGCTTTTTCCAAAAGCTTGGTGGCCCAGTGCAAGACATTCAAGTCGGTATACAGGATAGTTTCTACGCCCGGTTTTTGCACTTTAATAACAACATCTTCACCAGTCACGAGTTTGGCTGCGTGAACCTGTGCAATAGAAGCCGAGGCTAAAGGCTTTTCATCAATGGAAGCAAAAATTTCATCTAAATTTCGACCTGCAAACTCAGAGGCCAATACGCCTTGTACATAACTAAAAGGCAATGATGGGGTCTGATCTAAACAGCCCTGAAATTCTTCCACATATTCACGTGGAAACAAGGAAGGTGTGCTGGCAATAAACTGTCCAAGCTTGATATAGGTTGAACCTAATGATTCAAAAGTTTCACGCATCAGCTTGGCGTTACTTGGTTTTTCTGTGGCGTATTTAAAGCCTGCTTTTGCTGCAATGACAGCCGTTTCCCCGACACGGGCAACTGAACGCAGGCCATCTAACCAGATATTGTTTTTCATAATGTCAGCTTAGAATTAAATTATAGCGAGTGTAGCAAAAAAATATGCGCTTGCAGGTCTATCTTGCCTGACAGATTGGACAATCTGTATCTTTTTCGAAAGCAAGTAGACGTTGTTTCATGCTTAATCCATCCCAGAGCATCAGTTTTTGCTTCAGCGGTGTTTTGCCCAGCCCCAAGTAGAGTAAAGTATGATGCGCCTGCAAACTCGCCATAACATTCGGAGTCGTAGCTAATACGCCTGAATCTGCACAGCGCAGGTTTTCATTGGCATGCTGTTCTTTGGGAAATAGACATTCATAACAGGCAGATTCGCCTTCTACCATAAACAGCTGTCCCTGAAAACCAATCGCTGAAGCACTGATTAAAGGTACATTGAATTGCTTGCAGCTTTGGTTGACGAGATAACGTGTGGTGAAATTATCACAGCCATCTAAAACCAGATCTTGTGCTGAAATTAATGCTTCTGCATTGCTCTCGTCCAGTTTTACAGTTTGTGATTCAACACAGATATGCTGATTGATCTGTTGTAATCGCTTGGCCAGTATTTCAGCTTTATAGAAACCAATATTTTCTTCTACATAGGCTATTTGCCGTTGCAGATTACTCATTTCAATGGTGTCGGCGTCGATTAAAGTGATTTTCCCCACACCTGCTCGAGCGAGCAGTTCAGCTGTAGTACAGCCAATTCCACCACAACCGACAATCAGGACATTGGCCAGTTTCAGTTTTTCCTGGGCTTCAATGTCCCAGCCATCCAGCAGAATTTGCCGGCTGTAAAGATGCATTTCTTCATCGCTTAACTCTAGGTCCATGTCGAGTGATTGGGTCACTTGCTTATCCTGTCTATTACTTGTGTTTGCTTAAATCTGACAGCCATTATAGTTCAAAATGAATTTTGCATAGGACTAAAAAAAAGCACCCTTTCGGGTGCAAGAGCATGAAACTTAAAAAAACGAAAAAGGTTTAACTGACTTTCTGAATTCCTTGCATGTTGGCAATTTCCTGCTGCTTGAGTAAATTGCGTTGAATTTTACCACTCGTGGTTTTAGGTAAACCTTCGACAAATTCGATTTCTTTAGGATAGGCATGTTTAGACAAACGTGAACGCACATATTCCTGAAGTCTATGGCTTAACGCATCCGAAGCCGCAAATTGCGGTTTAAGCACCACAAAAGCTTTCACCACCTCGGTACGTTCCGGGTCTGGCTTGCCAATGACTGCAGATTCCAAAACCTCGGCACATTCCAGTAAAGTACTTTCCACATCGAAAGGCCCCACACGATAGCCTGACGTTGTAATGACATCGTCAGCACGTCCGATAAAATCCACCCCACCCAGTTCATTTAATTTCACCGTATCACCAGTTAAATAATAATGCCCAACGAATGATTTACGGTTATTGCCGCCATAACCTTTAAACCAGGTTAAAGGTGATTGCGAAAAATCAATAGCCAAGGTGCCAATACCGCCTCTTTCCACTTCTTCATGGTTTTGATTCAAGACCACAAAACGATGACCCGGGTTGGCAAAACCTGCGGAACCGACTTTCTTTTCATGGTCCAGAGCATGATGATTGGCAATCACCATCCCCAGTTCAGTCTGTCCGTATTGATCATAAATATTCACATTCAGGTCATGATTAAACCAGTGAATCACTTCTGGGGTTAATGGCTCACCGGCACTACTGACGGCACGTAAATGCTCTTTAATCGATGGATCAAATTTTTCCTTAAATCCAAAGAACATCCGAAATGCGGTTGGTGAACCGGTCAAATTACTGACTTTATGCTTTTTAATGATCTGCACGGCGTTGTCTACACTAAAGGCACGTTCATCCATAATAATGCTATGCCCCAAACTTAAAGGTCCGGTAATGCCGTAATACAAGCCATAAGCCCAACCCGGATCGGCCAAATTCCAGAAAGAGTCTTCTTCACGCAAATCCACCGCGTGGATCATATAGCCTTTAAATGCCAGCAGCGCCTTTAAAGGAACCTGCACCGATTTTGCCAAACCTGTGGTTCCTGAGGTAAACATCATCAGGAAATCATCTGCAAAAGTCTGCATTACCGGTTCAAAAGATTCTGACTGTTGCGCCAGTTCTGTCCAGAAATCGGCATCTGCATGACTTGAAGCATCGCCTGGATGGACTGTTAGAATATGAGGGACAGTGATACCGTTCAGTTTTGAGCGTTGTTCTACATTGGTGACAATCAATTGGGTTTTGGCAGTATTGATCCGGTGCTCAATGGCTTTGGACTCAAAAGCAGTAAACAATGGCTGATAAATTGCACCCATGCGCCAGGTGGCCAAAATGGTAATCAGCAATTCAGGCGTACGCGGCAATAAACCGGCAATACAATCCCCTTCTTTTAAGCCAATCGAGCTAAAATAATTTGCCAATTTTCCTGAAGCTTCTGCCAGCTGTTCAAATGTCCATTCGGCAGATTCGCCATTTTTGCCTTCCCAGATTAAGGCCGTTTTATTTAAACCGAGATAACGCTCGCAACATTCAACATAGGCATTGACTGACTCAGCCGTACCGACCAGTTGCTCTGCAAGAAAATCATCAAAATTAAACTCTTGATATGCTTGTTGTAGTGTCTTCATGACGACAACCTCTCATCCGTTATTTTATAAACAAAGCTCGTGCTTTGCTGATCCATTTTGCTTATTGTTCTGACTCTAAAAATACCAAAGCTGATTCAGCATCTTTAAGTTTTTTACTTCACAGTTGACTTAGATAACCATGATTTCCCAGCTCCTGCAATTTCCTTATCCATCAGAAAATGTGCAGGATTTGAACACCGACTAAAGTCTAAAATTTAGCCATTTAAAGCTTTAGCCGGTTTAGATTTTAGTCACCTCGCGTGCAATGACCAGGCGCTGAATATCCGAAGCTCCTTCATAAATCTGGCTAACCCGTACATCACGGTAAATCCGCTCTACTGGAAAATCTGACACATAGCCATAACCGCCGTGAATCTGAATGGCATCGGAGCACACTCGCTCCGCTATAGTAGATGCAAACAGCTTGGCCATAGAAGCCTCTTTCAGACATGGCAGACCTGCATCTTTTAAAGTTGCTGCATGGAAAATCAATTGTCGTGCCGCTTCAATCTGCGTGGCCATATCTGCCAGACGAAATGCAACCGCCTGATGCTGCACAATCTCTACCCCAAATGCTTTACGCTCATTGGCATATTCCACAGCGGCATCGAGTGCAGCCCGTGCCATGCCGACGGATTGTGCGGCAATCCCTATTCGGCCGGATTCCAGATTGGATAAAGCGATCTTGTAGCCTTCTCCTTCCTTGCCAAGTAAGTTTTCAGCAGGAATATGGCAATTTTCAAAAATAATGGTGGCGGTATCGGAACAATGCTGTCCCATTTTTTCTTCCAGACGCGAAACAATATAGCCTTCCGTGTCTGTTGGAACCAGGAAACAGGAGATGCCTTTTTTCCCTGCGGCTTTATCGGTCACGGCAAATACAATCGCCACTTGGGCATGTTTGCCTGTGGTAATGAACTGTTTGGTGCCATTCAATACCCATTCATCTCCATCACGTTCTGCCTTACATTCCAGTGCACCGGCATCGGAACCGGCTTGCGGTTCGGTAAGACAGAAACATCCAAGCCATTCACCTGTAGCCAGTTTGGTAAGATATTTCTGTTTCTGTGCTTCCGTACCGTAACGCTGGGTAATGCCACACGGCAAAGAGTTTTGCACACTGACAATGGTAGAAATTGCGCCATCACCTGCAGCAATTTCTTCCAAAGCAAGCACCAGCGAAACATAGTCCAAACCCGCACCGCCCCATTGTTCGGATACGGTCATGCCCAAAGCACCCAGCTCACCGAGTTCTTTCAGTTCTTGTGCGGGAAATTGCGCAGTTTTATCACGTTCTGCAGCAGTAGGTTTTAACTTGTTTTGCGAATAATCCCGCAACATGTCCTGAACCATCTTTTGTTCGTCATTTAAAATCATTGAGCTTCCCTTTCTATATCTATTTTATTCACTTCAAACTTTTTAAAAGTGACTGTATCTGGAGTACATGATGGCGACATGGATGTCGCCTGTGAAACTGAGATACAGGGATGTATCTTCAGTTTCACAAAGGATTTTTGTTTCTTTTGATCCCTCAAAAGAAAATGAATGCTTATGCAGAGCCTTTAAACTCGAGTGGCAATTTGCAGCTGTATATGTCTTTATTTCAAGAAAAACCTAACTTATTTAGGCTGCATACGAATCGCGCCATCCAGACGAATCACTTCACCATTCAAATAGGTATTTTCAAAAATATGCCCAACCAGATGTGCAAACTCTTCCGGCTTGGCCAAACGCGGTGGAAACGGCACCATTTGCCCCAAAGCCTCCTGCACATTCTGCGGCATGGCTTTCAGCATTGGTGTTTCCATAATGCCTGGTGCAATCGTCATCACCCGAATCGCCTCACGCGCCAGTTCACGCGCCAGAGGTAAAGTCATGGACACCACAGCACCTTTAGAAGCAGCATAAGCCGCTTGCCCGAGTTGTCCTTCAAATGCAGCCACTGAAGCAGTATTGACAATCACCCCACGCTCTTCTTCACCTGGCTGCAATTGATATTTCGCCATCAAACTTGCCGCAAAACGAATCATGTTAAAAGTACCACTGACATTGATATTCAATACTTTCTGGAACAGACCCAGATCATGAATGCCATCACGACCCAACACTTTGGCAGACGGTGCAATCCCGGCACAGTTCACCAGACCATTTAACTGACCGTACTGCTGCTCAATATTTTCAAAGAAAACTTTGACTGCATGCTCATCGGTCACATCCAGTTTGACAAAGACCGAATGCTCACCCAAGCGCTGCTGCATTTCCTGACCCAGCTCCTGGTTCATATCCACCATAATCACCTGAGCGCCCTGACCCACCAGATAAGTGGCTGTGGCTGCACCCAAACCCGATGCACCGCCTGTCACGACAAATACTTTTCCTTGAATTTTCATTTTTTGTTCCTGTTAATTATTTGAATAAACACTCGACTTAAGATGCAGAGTAAAGGCAGTTCAGCTAGAGTACAATTTCCAAACCTTGCATCTTTTATGATGGATTTGGACAATCCAGGTCACGGTAGTAAAAATACGGAATATGGACATCTGTACATGAATGAACAAGACTTAAATTACAGTAAAGGCACGATCTCGATCAGTCTGGTGCATGAAGCGCTTTTATCTGCCCAGCATCAGGGATTGAACACGCAAAATATCTTGCTCAAATCCGGTATTCCTGTTGAGTTGCTGCATTCCAGTAAGGCTCGCGTTTCAGTTTCACAATATGCCCAGCTCTGGACCGAACTGGCAGATGTCATGAATGACGAGTTTTTTGGGATGGACAGCCACCCAATGCGGCGCGGCAGTTTCAAACTGTTATCCCAATCCGTCATGCATGCCGAAACCCTGGAAAAAGCCCTACAGCAAATTTTGCAGTTTTTAAATCTGCTACTGGATGATTTTATCAGTCAATTGTCTGTGCAAGAAAACTATGCCTATATTGTGATTTATGAACAGAAACACACCAAAAGAATGTTCAGCTATGCCACCTATTTAATGCTGATTCATGCTTTGATGTGCTGGTTAAGCGGACAACGGGTCTTACTGAACCAAATTCAGCTCAAATGTGATGCACCACTGGATGATCAGGACTATAAAGTCCGTTTTTGTGAAAATATTCAATACAATAGCCATGAAAACTATATCCAGTTCGATGCCAATTATTTAAATATTCAGATCAAACAGGACAAACAGTCATGGCATCAGTTTATTAGACAAACACCGCATAACCTGCTGGTGCGCTTTAAAAATCCACATGCGATTAGCTCGCAAATCCGTAAACATTTAATGAATGTTCCACCTGCTGAATGGTTAGAACTGAATGAAATTGCCCAGCGCTTAAATATTTCGGATGCCACTATGCAAAGACGTTTAAAAAGCGAAGGTGTCAGCTATCAACAACTTAAAAATGATATCCGGCGTGATACAGCTATTGAATTTCTGACCAAAACAGAGAAAACTTTGCAACAAATTAGTGATGAACTCAGCTTTCACGATCCGAGTGCATTCCATCGTGCTTTCAAAAAATGGACCGGCGTCAGTCCCGGGGCTTATCGGCAAAATAAGGAGTAATAAATTCAATATAAGCCATAAGAATATAGCTGCTTTTCTAAAAATTTAATAATTCTTTGCTTTTCATTGACTTAAAAAATGATGCATTTTTCGTCTGAATTTATTTGCAAAAAGAGACAAAATAGATTACTTTTCAACCAATTTAAAGGCATATTTTTATGCCCCCTCTGCTGTAATCTCCCTGTTAAATCACCTTATATTAAAGGTTCTGACATGCTTAAAATGATTGATGTACTAGAGCAAAGCTTGGTGCAAAATTTTACTCATTCTCTCAATTCTCACACCAGTCAATTTGATGAGTTATTCAATCAAGGTATTTTAAATACTGCTGATTCTGCACTTCAAAATGTGGTGGTCAATTTCTTCAATCGTGCAGATGCTATTGAATCAGCTCAGGCACTGGATATCAGTGCTGATCGTATTCAAGCTTTACAAACTGGCGTAGCTTTAAAAGATGAGCAATATCTTGCAGATACAGCAAAAATTGTGGCACTTTGTTTAGCCCTTGAAACCGATGCGCTTGCACACTTGGACATCTCTGATGGTTTACAAGATTTTCTAATATAAATCTAAAACCTATTAAAAAAAGCGACCCCAGTGAGCACTGCTGTCCCATAGTTTGCTTTAAATAAAAAAACCTGAGTCCTAACAGTTAAAATATGAGTGCAAACAAACACTTTAACGACCAGGATTCAGGTTTTGTCACATCAGAATACCGTATTTCATGAG
>NZ_VPCP01000095.1:0-9631 GCF_013418145.1 Acinetobacter sp. YH12201
GTAATTGATGAAATACGGTATTCTGATGTGACAAAACCTGAGTCATTTATAGTTAAAGTGTTTGTTTGCACTCATATTTTAACTATTTAGACTCAGGTTTTTTTATTTAAAGCAAACTATGGGACAGCAGTGCCCATTAGGGTGCTTTTTTTATATTAAGACGATTACCACGTCAGTGGATTCCAAATCTTAAACGGTTGGGTCAGTTGCACATCTTCCGCTGGATCATATTTTGCAGGTTTCAGTTTTTGTGCTTTCTTGCGCTGCTTCCCGGTATTTTGATCTAGCGCAACAAAGTTATAACTTTCTGACTTCAGCTGAGTATAGGCGATTTCATTTAAGCCCGTTTTTTCCGGCATCAAGATTAAAGGCCCTGAAACTTCACGACGGGTAGTTAAGTTTTCTTCATCATACTTAATAAAATAAGACTGTCCTGCCTGTACGGTAAAATCCAGATATTTGGGCTTTTGGAAATGCTGCACACCCACGGGGCGGCTGGTGGAGATGCGATAAGTTCCGGCAGGCAGTTCAACCCAGTAATAATGATTGTTTAATAAACTTGGAATACGTTCACTATTGATAAACAAGCTGGATGCCACAATTTCCTGACGGTTCCACTTACTATCAGGACGGTATAAATAAACAATGGCTGCCTGATCGTTCTGTGCCTGAACTGGCTGAAAGCGCTGTCCTATCTTTTGATTAACCCAAGCACCAATGCTAAACATGCCAAAACGGTACTGTTCCAACAATCCCGGTTCATGTTCAGTATTGACAGGTTTTAAGGTCGATGTCGCTTGAGTGTGCTCCATAGCAGATTTGCCATGGCATCCCAATAAAATAAAGCTTGCACAGACTGCAATACAGACTCCACGCATGATTTTCCCTCACCGCGTATTTTTTTATTTTTGTACTAAACTGAATTAAGCACTTCATTGTTTGCTATATATTGATTTTATTTCGACGTCCACGCCGAGTTCTTGAGATTAACATTAGGTTTTATTTTTGGAAATAAAAAACGCGCGAAAACACAAGTTTTCCGCGCGTTTCTGACGAATAGCGAATTAAGCAGATTTAGAATTTATCACTTTTAAATCTACTTTAGCCGCATTTTCAGTTTCTGATTTAGGCTGACGTTCTGCTTTTAACACCGGTTTTGCTTCACCTGCAATCACTGCATCATTCACAATCACAGTCCCGACATCGGTACGGCTTGGTAAATCATACATGGTTTCAAGTAATGCATTTTCCAGAATTGAACGCAGACCACGCGCACCGGTATTACGTTCCAAAGCTTTTTTCGCTACGGCACGTAATGCTGAATCTTCAAATACCAGATCCACATGCTCCATATCAAACAAATATTGATATTGACGGGTTAAGGCATTTTTTGGCTCAGTCAGAATCTGCATCAAGGCTTCTTCATCCAGCTCATCCAGAGTTGCGATGACCGGCAAACGGCCAATAAATTCTGGAATCAAGCCAAATTTCACCAAGTCTGTTGCTTCAACCTGACGGAACAAATCAGACAACTTTCGGGTTTCATTTTTGTTCTTCACTTCAGCAGTGAAACCGATCCCGCCTTTTTCCTGACGCTGTTGCACGATTTTCTCTAGACCAGAGAAGGCACCGCCACAGATAAACAGGATATTTGAGGTATCAATCTGAATGAACTCTTGCTGCGGATGCTTACGACCACCTTGTGGCGGGATTGAGGCAACCGTACCTTCGATCATTTTCAACAACGCCTGCTGGACACCTTCACCAGATACATCACGGGTAATCGACGGGTTTTCAGATTTACGGGTAATCTTGTCAATCTCGTCGATATAGATAATACCCTTTTGCGCTTTTTCTACATCATAGTCGGCTTTTTGCAACAGCTTCTGTACGATGTTTTCCACATCTTCACCGACATAACCCGCTTCGGTCAAAGTGGTCGCATCGGCCATGGCAAATGGAACATCAAGCAAACGCGCTAAAGTTTGTGCCAGCAAAGTTTTACCTGAACCTGTTGGTCCAACCAGTAAAATATTACTTTTTGCCAGTTCAACCGCATCATCATGCTTATGGCCTCTATGGGTCACTTTTAGACGCTTGTAATGGTTATACACTGCAACTGAAAGCGTTTTCTTGGCAACATCCTGACCAATGACATATTGATCAAGTGCGGCACGAATTTCGTGTGGCTTAGGCAACGGTTTGCTCGCCCAATCGCCCGATTCAACTTGCTGGCTGGTTTGGACTAAATCTAGGCATACGTCCACACACTCATTACAGATGTAAGCGTCCTCACCTGCAATCAGTTTCCCGACTTCAGACTGCGTTTTACCGCAAAATGAACAATGCTTTTGTCCTTGAGGATGATCGGACATATTCACTCCAATATAAAAATCTGAAAATTATGGACGTTTAGTAAGTACTTCATCCACGAGACCGTATTCTTTAGCAGCCTGTGCTGTCATAAAGTTATCACGGTCAGTATCTCTGGCAACAGTTTCATAGTCTTGACCACTATGCTCTGCCATTAAACGGTTTAAACGTTCTTTAATAAATAGAATTTCACGCGCGTGAATTTCAATATCCGATGCCTGACCACGGAAACCACCTAGTGGCTGGTGAATCATCACACGGGCATTTTCCAGGCAATAACGTTTACCCTTAGCACCTGCATTAAGCAGGAATGCACCCATAGAGGCTGCCTGTCCCATACAATATGTCACGACATCCGGTTTAATGAATTGCATGGTATCGTAAATGGCCATACCTGCAGTCACTGAACCTCCTGGTGAATTAATATAGAGGTGTATATCTTTATCTGGGTTCTCTGCTTCTAAAAACAACATTTGAGCAACAATTAAATTTGCCATGTTGTCTTCAACTTCACCGGTTAAGAAGATGACGCGTTCACGCAAAAGACGTGAGAAAATATCGAAAGAACGCTCACCACGAGAAGACTGTTCAACCACCACTGGCACTAAAGCGTTATCAATTGTTGGAACATACATACGTTATTTATTCCTAAATTTTTTGTTACTCAACTCATAGTCACAATATGAGGGATAATTGCCGAAAATGCAAAATATTCCCAATTAAATAACAGATATTTTTTATATAAGCATTGTGAATTCAGGACAGGTCACGATAAGCCTGTACATAAAAAAAGGCGCATGATGCGCCTTTTTTCGGTCAGCTAAGCTTAGCCTTGTTGACGAGCTTGTTGCTCTTTCAATAAGTCTTCATAGCTTACTTTTTTGTCAGTCACTTTAGCAGATGCCAAGATGTGATCAACTACTTGATCTTCTAATACAACAGCTTCGATTTGAGCACGTTGCTGTTTGTCATTTTTGAAGTATTCAATCACTTCAGTTGGGTCTTCGTAAGAAGAAGCCATGTCTTCGATGTAAGCTTCAACGCGAGCAGCATCAACTTCAATTTTAGCGTCCGCTAAAACCTTGCTCACCAACACGCCAAGTTTTACAGATTTTTCAGCTTGTTCTTTGAACAACTCATCTGGAAGCATGCTGCTGTCAAATGCTTTTGCACCTTGAGCACCAAACTGTTGAGTGAACTGTTGAATCATTTGTTGACGTTGACGGTCAATTTCTTGAGACAACATAGAAGCAGGAACTTCAACTTCGTTTGCAGCTACAAGTGCATCGAAAGTCGCGCCTTTTACCTGATTACGAAGACCATTTTTCACTTCACGTTCCATGTTTTTACGAACGTCAGCTTTTAATTTTTCAACGCCTTCTTCTTCAGTTAGACCGAAGATTTTCAAGAATTCAGCATCAACTTCTGGAAGTTTTTGTTTTTCAACTAGCTTCACAGTGATTTTGAATTGAGCAGCTTTACCCGCAAGGTTTTCAGCCTGGTAGTCTTCAGGGAAAGTAACATCAATTACTTTCTCTTCGCCTTTCTTCATACCAACGATACCGTCTTCGAAGCCAGGGATCATACGACCAGAACCTAGAACCAGTTTAAAGTCTTCAGCAGCACCGCCTTCGAATTTTTCACCGTCTACAGTACCTTCAAAGTCGAAAGTAACTTGCATGTCTTTTTTAGCCATGCCTTTGGTTTCAGTCCAGCTTGCACGTTGCTTTTGAAGGTTTTCGATCATTTGATCGACGTCTTTGTCGTTGACTTCAGTTGCTTTACGTTCAACTTCCAAGCCGTCAAATTTCACTTCAACTTCTGGATAAACTTCTACAGTTGCTTCATAAACAAGAGCGTCTTCTTTGTTTTCAACTTTTTCAATGTTTGGCATGCCAACAGCATTGATTTTCTCTTGTTGAATCGCTTCGAATACTGTGTCACGAATTACATCGTTCACAACTTCTTGATAAATACCTGCGCCATATTCACGACGTACTACATTTAAAGGCACTTTACCTGGACGGAAGCCGTTGATCTTCACAGTTTTAGCAGTGCGTTTTAAACGAGCTTCAAATTGCTCGTTCACACGGCTCGTCGGTACAGATACATTTAAACGACGGGCAACGCCCGAAACCGCTTCAGAAGTTACTTGCATGGCTTCCTCGATATAGAAATAGTAATTGCAATTTTGAAAGTGCCACATTATATGACAACATTGAAAGATATACAAAACCGGATGTTTTAACCATTAAATTTTAAGTATTCTGATCATAAAAGTCTGGCTTAATTACAACTTTGAACATCTGTAGTGCATAAACATCGCCATTTTCTATATTTTTTTACCGCTTTCGCCTATTTTTCGCTGTTTGATACTTTTTATTTCAGTATTTTTTCTGGCTATCTTTTGTGGTTCTCATTCAGCCCTGTTTTAGCCACAGTTCATAATTTTTGTCTAAATCCCCTGTTCCTCCTGCAAAAAGCTCTTTTGAGTAGAAATTTCATGATCGCATTCCCTGTTTTTATTTTTTACGAAAAAGATTATTTACTTAAAATCAGGAATAGCCTTTAAAAGTAGAATTACACGCTTGGACTCAGCATAAACATTGAATACAAAATGAAATTTTTGTTGGTAATTGGCTATATCACTGTTAAAAAAATTAACATCAATATTCCCAATTAAAAATAGAAAAACCATTAAAATATAAGATACATATATAAATCAATAAATTAACTTTAAATAGCCACATTATTTGATTCAAAAAACAAATTGATAACTTAAAAATGATTACCAATTACAATTATAACTCATAGTGATAAAAAATAAGAATCATTATTATTCTCATACGTTTTCACAGTACCCTTTTGAGTTCGAAATGGCCTTCATTAAAACACGCAAAAAAATCGTATCTTCTGCGATTGTTTCCTCACTTTCAGTGATGTCAGCGAATACATTTGCACAAGATCAAGTTGCTCAACTTGAAACTATTCATACTCAGGCGGAAGCAGAAACAGCTCAAGGTTTAAAAGTAGACCAATCTGCCAACTCCAAGTTTGTTGCTCCTTTGCTGGATACGCCTAAATCAGTTTCTGTAATTTCAAAGCAATTGATTGAAGATACTCAAGTGACAACTTTAAGCGATGCTTTGCGTACAGTGCCCGGTATTACTTTAGGGGCTGGTGAAGGGGGTAACCCGAATGGTGACCGTCCATTTATTCGCGGTTATAACTCAGAAAGTTCCATGTATGTCGATGGTGTGCGCAACGCGACTTCACAAAACCGTGAAATGTTTGCTGTAGAACAGGTTGAAGTCACTAAAGGTTCAGCTTCTGCTTTAAGTGGTGCGGGTGCTGCGGGTGGTAGCGTTAACATGATTTCTAAAGTCGCAAAAAAAGGTGACTTTTTGGAAGGCTCTGTTGGTGCAGGTACCGATAATTACCAGCGTATTACCCTAGATGGCAACAAAGATTTTGGTAATGGTATTGCAGCGCGTGTTGCAGTATTAGGACACCACAATGAAAAAGCAGGTCAAGCCGATGGGACTGAATACAAACGTGCCGGGATCGCTCCAAGTATTACTTTTGGTTTAGACACCCCTACCCGTGCAACTTTAAATTATTACTACCTAAAAACAGATGATACCCCTGATTCAGGTGTACCCTACAACAACCCAACTGGATATTCCCAATATTCAGGAAAACCAATTGATGTCAAACAAGGCATTTACTACGGTTGGGAAGACCGTGATTTCCAGAAACAGGAAAATCAGGTGGGTACAAT
This sequence comes from Acinetobacter sp. YH12201, assembly GCF_013418145.1. Lineage (NCBI taxonomy): Bacteria > Pseudomonadati > Pseudomonadota > Gammaproteobacteria > Moraxellales > Moraxellaceae > Acinetobacter > Acinetobacter sp. YH12201. The sequence goes on from NZ_VPCP01000095.1 coordinate 6,155, forward strand.
CAAGTTAGAACATGACCTGACTGACAATCTAACCATTTCAAATACAGCTGTTTATAACAACTCTAAAAATGATTATCTGTGGACCAACCCAGATGATTCTCAAGGGAACATTTATAAAACCGGTAATGTATGGGCACGTGTAAACTCTCGTGTTGCCGATACAGATACCTTTACCGACCAATTAGCATTAACCGGTAAATTCAATACTGGTGCCTTAAAGCATAGCTTTAACTTAGGCGCAGAGTATTCAGATCAAGAAACAGATCGTACCCAATATATTATTAATGGCTTGTCTGCCACAGGTGCAGAATACAACAAATGTAGCCCTGCCAATATTGCTTCGGGCTGGTGTACTGCTGTTCAAAACCCTAATCGGGGACCATGGACAGGAAGTATCAGTACTGAAGGTGCAGACCAATACAATACACAAACCAAGTCCACTTCCGTTTACTTCCTAGACAGCATTGAGTTCAATCCACAATGGATTTTAGATTTGGGCGTGCGTTGGGATAAATTTAATACTGAACAAACCATGACCTATGGCGCACTAAATAGTGCTGTGACTGCAACAACCCCTACAGCTCAAGCTGGCGACAAAGTAACAACAGAAAGTGATACTGATTTCTTCACTTATCAAGCAGGCCTTACTTTTAAACCGGTTGAAAATGCTTCAATCTATGCCAGCTATGCAACATCTGCAAACCCTGTGGGTGTAGATGCCGGTGACGGTTCTGAAGGTATAGGCGCGGCATATAGCAACTTGGATCCTGAAGAAAGCCAGACTTTTGAAATTGGGACCAAATGGGATCTTTTACAAGATCGCTTGAATTTAACTGCCGCTATTTTCCGTACTGAAAAGCAGAATGCGCGTATCCAGTTGAGTCCTACTACTTATAGTAATATTGGCGAAAGCAAAGTTGACGGTATCGAGCTGGGCTTGAACGGTAAAATTACAGATCAATGGGAGATCAGCGCAGGCTATACCTATCTTGATAGTGAAGCAACCAAGAATGGCGTCAGCTGTCGCGGTACCACCTGTACTGACCAAACGGTATTTAACGGCAACCAAATGCCGAATGTTCCTAAAAACAGCGCTACACTTTGGACAACCTATCAGGTTCTTCCGCAACTTCAACTTGGTGCTGGTGCAACTGCAATGGACAAAGTCTATGGCGACCTAGCCAATACCAAATACGTTCCAGGTTATGTACGTTACGATGCCATGGCACGTTACAACGTTAACGAAAATGTTGACCTGCAATTGAATGTCAACAACCTGTCGGACGAACGCTATTTCACTAAAGCGTATGCCTCTCACTACGCCACTGAAGCAGAAGGTCGTAGTGCAGTATTATCGCTAAATTTCAAATACTAAGCTCAATTAAAGCCATAAATTAATTATGGATTTAATCTAAAATAACCCGAATCCTGTTTAAGCCAACGATTCCATAATTTGAATTGTTGGCTTATTCTGATGACATAATTGATATGCACATAACGATGCATAAATACTACTAAGAAATCCATGCATACTACGTGCTCTACTCGTCACTAAATTGTATTGTCCTTTCAGTAAACTGAATAACGTTTCTATCTTATTACGTTGTTTTAAGTGATATCCATCTGATGCAGATAGTTGAATAGCCTGCATATTTTTCCGATGATAAGTAATCAGATCAATCCCTTGATCTTTTAACCTGGTTTTTAGTTCTTGGCTGATATAACCACGATCTCCATAAAGCTTTGCTTCTAAGCCCTCAACCAATTGCTCAACCATTTTTATGTCAGAAATATGTCCATTGGATAAAGCAGAACAAGCGATTTCACCAAATTGATTCATAGCGATATGTAATTTACAGCCATAAAACCAGCCCATCGAGCTTTTACCACGAGATGCTATTGAGGCTAAAGATTTATGGCGTTGAATGCGTTGATTTTTACAGACTGGTAAAGTGGTTGAATCAATCCATAAATATTGTTTATCTTGACCTTTCATCAGTGCCACATTTAAAGCATGTATTGCTAAGTGGTGCATATTGATCAGGTGAATCATACGTTGATAGCAAGGCAAGTGCTTAAATAAATGACTTTTATCTTCCTTCAGCCATGTAAAAAAGGCTTTGAAATTATTGAAATAAGAACATTTGTACCAAATGGCAATAAAGCAGATTTCTGAGATTGTCAGATGTGCAGGTCTAATTCTTACAGAATGATGGCATTGTTTGAGGAACTTCCAATAAGTTGCTTCAAATTTAAGAAAGAAATCATCAATTACGCAGAATAATTCGGTACTATTGAACATGAGGACTAGAGTTGTGAGTTTGGTGTGGTAACTCAACTGATGGCTCTAGTCCTCTTATTTTTCAAGTCAATTTCTTATCCGCGATTCGGGTAAAATAGCCTCATAATAATGAGGCTATTTTTATAGCTAAAAGAATTCATTCTTCCAAAGAGGTGTATTGCCGTGATCCATCACATTCCTCATGTCCTGAGTAAAGAACAAGTTCAATATTTCCGTGATGAAATGGCAAAAATTGAATGGGTCAATGGTAAAGTCACTGCCGGTACACTGTCTGCCACAGTTAAACAAAACCAGCAATTGCCTGAAGATCATCCCCTGACTCATCACTTAAGTACCATCATTTTAGAATCATTGGGTCAGCATCCCTTATTTTTATCTGCGGCCATTCCCCTCGACATTATTCCGCCGCTGTTTAACCGTTATGAAAACAATGAAGCTTTTGGTTTTCATGTCGACAATTCCATCCGCCGTATCCATGGCAGCAACGACCGTTTACGCACGGACTTGTCCTGCACGGTTTTTTTAAGCGACCCGGAAGAATATGAAGGTGGTGACCTGGTGGTTGAAGACACCTATGGCTATCATGAGGTTAAACTACCCGCGGGCGATATGATCCTCTACCCTTCCACCAGTGTGCATGAAGTCACGCCAGTAACCTCCGGCTGCCGTCTCGCGTCTTTCTTTTGGGTACAAAGCATGATCCGTGATGATGCAGAACGTCACATGCTGTTTAATCTGGATCAGTCCATTCAGAACTTGCGTATGCAGTTGGGTGACAAGCACGAAGAGGTCATTAAACTCACCAATCTCTATCATAATTTAATGCGTAAATGGGCTGAACTCTAAGCTTAAAATCATGAAAAGCGCATGATTCAAGTGCTGCATGAATGTTGAGGATGATTTTAATTTTCCTAAAACTGAGCAGCAGAGTTAAGCATTTCATTGTAAGTCAGTATAAAAATCCCAGCCTAATCATCATTCTTTTTCATTAGCGCAATGGATTGAGCACATCCACTGCGCTTTTTTAAACCACATTTTAAATAAAAACGCTCTGTACACGACAAATTTCATAGGATCCTTGTCCTATCAGGCTTTTTCTTTCTTAAAATTGCTAGCACTTTCTTAAATTCTTCTTTTTTTCCAAAACCAATCAAACGTAGAATAGCCATTTGAAC
>NZ_VPCP01000096.1:0-9379 GCF_013418145.1 Acinetobacter sp. YH12201
GACGATCTAAACTGATTTTGAATCATATTTTTTCAGCCTTGATGGCCTACGTTGAGATACAAAAGAACCAGTTTGAGCGGATCTTTGAAAATATATATCGTTGGCAGAAGAAATTATTTAGACCAATGATCAAAAACTTCATTGATGACTTTATTCTCGATAAAAATCATCTGCTACCACAGAGAATCTATAAGTAATAGTGCGTAAGTCCTAGTTGATTTTAAAACAAATTCAACCTGATCAAGGAAATATTATAGTGAATAATATCCCTCTAAATAGTATTGAACGTAATATCTGGTTTTCTCAAATAGGGGTAGTTCCACAAGAAGTGATGTTATTGAATGATACGATTAAAAATAATATATGTTTAGGTCGAGCTTATGATGATCAGAAAATTTATCAAGCAGCTCAAAAAGCACAAATTTTAGATCGTATTACGATGATGCCAGATGGTTTTGATACCGTAGTTGGAGAAAGAGGTATGACTCTTTCTGGTGGAGAAAAACAGAGAATATCTATAGCAAGAGCACTATATGCTGATCCTGAGTTTCTATTATTGGATGAGGCTAGTTCGAGTTTAGATAGTGAAACTGAGTATGAAATCATGTCACATATGCGTAGCCTGAAAGACAGTGTGACGATTATAGCAATCACTCATAATCCTAAACTGATTCATACTGAAGATATGGTCATAAAATTATAGGTGAAACTATATGTTAATATTTCTAAAATTAACATAATGCACGTTATGCGAAATCAATTTAATAAATTGTTTTAAATCAATGCCTTATATTGGTTTTGAGAGCCCAAAAATACAGTTCTGGGCTTTTTTATCTTTTTAACCTGTTCCACGCCTACTATTTAACCAATGTTCCACGGTTTTGATTAGTCACCATGAACAATCCGCTCAGCCATACGGCTTAAAGAAACGGCTCCAGAAGCCCCTTTTCTCCGGTTCAGGCTCAACATGCTCTGGGATCGGAATCCGTTTAGGCTCGGCAGTAGTCAATTCCTCATGTTTCGTATCATCGCTGCCTGGTTCTGGCTGTGCTTGAGCTGCATTCGCTTGCGGCTGTTCTTGATCTGTAAACGTAGTCATATTGGCTTTTGGGGCTTCCAGTAAGCGCTGCATCGTTTCAATCTGGTTTTGATAGAAAGATTCCCGATCTTTGGCATCATCAAGCTGATTTTTCAGCATGTCTATCTGCTGTCTAAGCAGTAAAACTTCTGCCGAACTTGGACTGTCTATTTTTACAGGTTCTTTTACATCCTGTTTTTTAGCAGGCTCCCCAAATACACGGATAGCTTCTGAGAAATCAACTTTGTTGTCAGAATTTTTACTTAAAATTCCTTTATTTATATGATTGTAAATCGTTTGTCTGTTTATGCCGTAAAGCTTGGATAATTCTAAAACTGAAAGGCTTTTCATGATGTAAAACGATGCCTAATCTTGTCAAAAGGTATTGTCTATTAGACTGTCTAATAGACAAATCAGCAAGTCTATATTCTATGCAGCCTTGAAGCCTACTTTTTGGAGGTAAGGGTATAGTTCTTTAAACTTCTCGGGGGTTTGGAGCATTTCAGCAATACGCACAGCGAACTGCTGATAGCTTTCTGTGCCATGAGAGTATTTACCCATTTCAGGAAGCTGCGAAAGTTTGTTTGCAAACAAGTGGCGTTGAGCATCCGTCATTTTTGAGAAAATATCTACGGTGTTCGGATCTCGCTTGTTTTCTACCGATTGATTGCCCGTTTTCTTCTGTTTGAATGTGAATGAAAAACCTGAAATAGAACGGCCTTTTTTATGTTGTTCGTATTTAACAGTGATATCGGAAAACTCATTAATCTGGTCGATAGCAATATCTAAGACACGCCTTTTAAATGCTTCCATTCGAGTATATTCATTAACACCTATACCGAGTTGGTTGCGAAATTTATTTAATTCAAAAATAGGGGTTTTACCTACGGATTTCCATTGCATTAACAACTCATAGAGACGCACAGCATAAACACTTTTGAAATCTGAAGTTTTTTTCAAATGATAGCTAGTAAAATATTGCTCAAAACCATTTATTTTAGTGACATGCTCAATTACTACACGAGTTAAAGTAACTAATATTCTGCCTTCACCTTTTTTATAGTTAGCATCTTGGATCCAACGACTTTTTGTTGGGGTGCCATCTTCGTTGATAATGGTGAATTGTCTTTTAAATAAAGAATCTTCTGCGTCGATTAACGCTAAATATGCTGCATCTGGGGAAACATTAAAGGCTTGTGCATAGCGAGTAGCATTTAATTCTAATGGCTCATCAGTTGATAACCCTTGTCCTGTTTCACGAGCATCCACAATTGCTAATTGCAATAGGCGAGTTTCACTTAAGGTAAGAGTCTGTAAAGCTTGTACAAGTTTATTTGATTTTACAACCAAGTCTTTCATGTCATTCTATTTGGCAACTATTTTATTGTGTTGTTATAACAACACAATAAATTTATGTTGTCAAATACCGAGGAAACGTTGCTATATAACCGAGGAAACGTTGCTATATAACCGAGGAAACGTTGCTATATAACCGAGGAAACGTTGCTATATAAATCCTGAAAGCATTGCTAACAAAGGCTTTTGGCTTGCCTAAAAGCATTTAAAAAATTTAAAAAATAATTAAAAGAACGTTTGAAAAATTGCCCTTGGTTTTCGCTGCGCTCAAACTCTATTGCATCTCGCGATGCTCGATGCTTGGGGCAATTTTTTGGTTAATTCAATCTATAATTTTTAAAAGCAAAAGCACATGACCTAAAGCTAAGCATCTAATCATTAGTCATTTAGTTTTTATGCTGAAAAAAGCGGTTTTTCAGGATGTCTAGGCGCGAATTATGTAAGTTCGCTCTATAAAGTTAAGTTTCATGCCAAAAAGCATTTTTTAAAAAATGGTAGTAATTTGATTTAATCAAAAAAATTTTCAGAAACTCAACAAATGAAATCATGAAAAATTTAAAGTGTGTAAGCTCATTTTTTGGATCAAAAATGGAGTTCATTATGAACTTTTTAACAAAAAATGAAGATCAATATGTCTTGTTAGATTCCAGCATTGATTATTTAAATGCAACAGCATATTTATCGTTAGTATTTTTAAATGGTGAAGAATTAACATTGAAAAGTACTCATCTTCTGAGCATTGGGTATAATTTTATCGATTATCTTAAAGACAGTAAAAGCATAAAAATATCAATAAATCCGAGCTCTGAAAAAACGTTTCATAAACTACTACTTCTTTTTGATGAAGCTTTGAATTATGAATAAGCCCATTATTCCCTAGAGCTACGTGATGGCTTCACTTGTAACTATAGAGGTAATCAGGGTCAGTTCTTTTGCCTTGTAAATACTCGCTTAAATCGCAAATGAGAGCCTTTATTTGGGCTTATACAGTTTTTTGAGGATGACTTTGTGCAACTCTTCTTGATTTATATTGTATGTAGGAAGTTCATCTATAGCAGAAAGAACCAATTCTCTAGTAATTTTATGATTAGCTGTGAGGGTGAAAGCATCTTTGTATAATGAACTTTTAACTATTTTAGAACAAAAAGAAGCGTTTCGTGAAATCATACTTTCGACTGATTTTAAATTATCATGATCCAATGGCCACCCGCGCTTTCTCCAGAGGGAGAGAACAAGACCACCCAAAGCATATTTCAACTGATTTTCGGCATTCCTCTTCTTTTGAGCTTCTGTCAGTTCTTTGTGAGTTTTGTTTAAAATATCCCGTTTATGTTCATTCTCAAGTCTAATTCTGTCTTCAAGTGCTGCTTTTTCTATTTTTTGATAAGACGTTAATGCTCGATCAAGACGAAAGAAGTTGTCTTGATTTTTCTCTTTTTCAAGTAGTTGAAGAATTTCTATTTCATTCTTTAAAAGTTTTTGCTGATTTTTTTGTTTTGTCTTGATCTGGTCTAGTAGCGTCTGTCGTTGCTGATACTGATTTTTTTCACGATGAACTATTTTTAGCAGGTTCAGATCTTTTTCATCTAATTCTTCATATTCCTTCTGCAGCAGTTGTATAGCTTTTTGCTGATTCTTTTTTAGAAAGTCCAAGTCGATTAGAAATTTTTCTAACTCGTCTAGATCTGTTGTCGTGAGTGTTTTTGGGGGTCTACCACGTGCTGCCATCACATTCTCCGGCATGAAAAAGGGGGCAATTCTGATGTTTCAGTCTAGCATATGCCATCACGAAAAATATTTAAATAAATGTGAGAACATTTATTTAAATATTTAAGCTCGTTTCCGTGTTTTTAATTCGATATAATTACTACGCAATTATATCGAATTAAAAACACTACTCCTCGTGCTCCGCAGGCTCTGCGAGGCTGCACGAATTTGAAGGTGGACACATGTTCTACTGCAACCTGGAACATACCGTAAAAACAGCCGTGAAAACTCGCTCCGGCAAAGTGAAAAATGCAGCCACAGCCAAAAACAGGTTCCACTACATCACGCGGACCTCGCATTTCAGACACTACAAAGAAAGCGCAGCGGAACAGATCGAGTTTGTGAAATCCGGCAACATACCGAGCTTTGCCGAGGGCAAGCCGGCAGAGTTCTGGCAGGCAGCTGATGTTTATGAACGAAGCAATGGGCGAACCTGTTCGAGCCTGGTGGTGGCCTTTCCCAAAGAACTTACCCAGGCTCAGCGTATTGAACTTGCCGAAGAATTTATAGCAGAGTTTGCCGACCGTTACCGCTATCCCTTCACCTGTGCCATTCATAACCATGCGGGTTCGATTGGCGGCATTGAGCAGCCGCACCTACATTTCATGTATAGCGAGCGGCATGTAGATGACATCGAGCGGACACCAGAGCAGTTTTTTAAGCGATACAACCCGAAACAACCTGAAAAAGGCGGTGCTCAGAAATTGACGGCTGATGTCCTAGGCATGGGGAAAGCTCAGTTGCAGCTGTATCGGCAGAAGACGGAAGAATTGATCAATGCCAGTTTGGCACAGTATGCACCGACCAAAACCGTTGAAATCCGTGGCATTCCGGTTGAAGTTCCAAGCTTTGTCAGCTGCCTTTCCCATCGTGATTACAACAAAAAGCACGGAACGCAGTTAAAAGATGTGCCTGTGATGAACAAGGCGGTGCGTTTTGCACGGAAAAATGAACCAGAATTATTGGCCCAGCAGCAAGAAATGATCAAGGAGATCAAGCGGATTCGTGCTGAAAATAATTATGAGCTGTATCGACCACATTATGAGGCAGAACTGAGTAAACAGAAGCAGTTGGAACAAGAACAGCAGCAAATACCGGAAAGAACTAGAGGCTATGATGGCCCGAGTTTTTGGTAGGTTTATACGTTCAAACCTGAACTTGTACGCTACAGCGTACAAGTCTACTGTTCTTCATTCTCGCCATCTGTATATTCAAACAGGTCATTCATGTTGCAATCGAAATACTTGCATAACTTATCAGCTACCGATAGTTCTATTCGAATAGCCCTGTCGTAATAGAGTGCAGTCAATGTATTTCGATTGATTCCAGTAGCATTGACTACGTCACTGATTTTCAGAATCTTACGCTCTCCCATTAGGGAAGATAACTTGCAGTTAATCATAATGCCTTTTAGTTAAAAAAAATAACCTACTGTGGGTTGTTTTTTTGTTGCAAAAGTGGAGACGGTTTGGTAAATTATAACCTACAGAAGGTTATAATTTGTCTTTATAGGTAGATTTAACCTGTAATTTTAAATTATACAGGGTGAAGCTCCTAAATCAAAGTTTACAGCTTACCTCACCCGCATTCATATAGTTGAGGAGAAAGTGAATGTTATATAACCGAGAACTTTGGATCAGTGAACAAACAAGGCTAGTTGGACGTCAATTATTAAGAGAGCTGAATATCCAAATGGGATACGGGATTGCTGAATTTTTAGCTGTAAACCATTGTTATGACAATCAGGAGGCATTTTTGGTTTGGCTTGATCAGCAGTTGGCGAAGTATCCTGACGGGGTCGAGATTGAGCAAATTAAACAGAATTTTTTTGGACACTTTCCTGAGTCTTACTACAGTCTGTGCTAGCTTATTAATGTGATGATACGTAGGGAGCTTTAGCTCCCTTTTTTCATTTCGGATAAGAGATTTTATGTTAAATAAGACTATTAAGATCAGTTATAATTATCTAATAAGTGATTAAAAATAATAAGGTAATTTATGTCTACATGGGTGTGGGTGCTTATTTATTTGGCAGTTAGCTTAATGTTCAAATGGATTATTTCATGGGGGGGAGCTGATTATATTAAAGGCTGGAAGAGTATCTTTTTCTTAGATATGGAATCAAGCTCATGGAATGAAGAACAGCTTAGAGCTATGGCTTTGTTTCTATGGATAGCATTTACCATTCTTTTTATTATAGGTTTAATTTACCCCGAATTTAGATTCTATAAGGTTAAAAATAGTTTGTAAAAAACGGAGCTTAAGCTCCGTTTTTTATGGATGATTTTTTAAATCATTCAGCATTGCATCACGTAAAATCTTATTCATACGTGTCTGATAGCCTTTGCCTTGCGCTTTTAGCCATTGCATGACATCTGCATCAATGCGTACTGTAGTCACTTGTTTAGTTGGCTTATAAAACGGATTTTGGACAGCATTTTTCCAAAAGCTTTCATCAAGTTCAGGAATGTCCGAAAAGTCTATTTCACTGTCTGGGCGTTTAGCCAGGGCTTCAAGTCTTGCCTTTTGTTCTTCAGACAAAACAGGAGGATTATTCAAATCCATTTTGTAAGTAACGGTTTTGCTCATACTGTTTCCTCTCTTTTTTCTCTGCCTGTCGTGCCGAAATAATGCGGATATGATCCATCCCATTATGGTCTTGTACTGTGTGGGCCACCAATAAAACAGCTTGCCCATGTACCATACCTATCGCTTGCCAACGATATTCACCATTTTCAAAGCGATCCTGTTTATATAAGGCATGAGCATCGTAAAAAACCAAGGTTGCATCTTCAAAAGCTACACCATGCTTTTTAAGGTTTATTTCTGCTTTATGCTCATCCCATGAAAACTCAATTTTCATAGTTGCATCGCTTTTTGTTAATATAAAAATGTTAATACGAAATTGTAAATTTTGCAAAATTTAGCCAATTTTTATTGGCGGAATATATCAAAACTGCTCATAAAAAAGCCGACTTGTTTCCAAGCCGGCTTTTCGACATCATCGAGCACATTATTTATAGCATAAGTTTTTGATTTTTATAAATTTCAATGTATGCATTTCGTATAACCGCCATTATGTTAAATGGGGATAAAATTAACCAAATATTTTTAAGAATTAAACTATTTCTATTAGAAATGAATATTACTTAATAGCAGTTATAGAGCCTATCCAGCTTTTTAAGCCTTATTAGTAATTATTCATGTTTATAAAATGAAGATTTTTAAAGAAAAAAAAACTATGATTAGGGTAACGAAACTTTTTTATTTATCAACAATATGAAATTAATCCAGCTAGCTTTTTTCTTTTCCTTAATTGTTTACGGCCATAGTGTAACAGCGGGTACTTCAACGAATGCAGTGAGAACAAATTCAGGGCAAATAGTTGCAATTGGCGATAGTTATATCAGTATGATGAATAAATTTAAGGAAGCTCCTTTATCTTCTAGTAGCTATGAAATTGAAAAAAATGAATTAAAATACACAGTTACCGAGTATCATTATTTAGTAAATAATATCTATTACACGATTATTGTAGAGAAAAATACAATTACAGCTATTTCTTGGGATAGACAAGTAGACTTTTAATAAACTTTTTTCGCTTGGTCATAATGTAAAGATAAAGTTAAGATCATAAGTTTAACTTCTCTAAAATTACTAGAGTACATGATATTTAAATTTAAAAATAATATATATCATTGATTTTTATTATTTTTTTGAAATATAAAAGTCTGAGCTATATGGACTTGGGCTTTTATTTCTAATTTCCAATAATGGCTGTTATGCCAAATAAAATAGGAGATTTAAACAATAATTGATAAAGTAAATTAAAATAGTTCTAAATAAGGGCGGACAAGAGTTTGCACACTTTCCTTAACAAAGACCTAAAAAATGTTAGAAATGCACTACTTGAGAACATTAAACTATTTATTGGACAATCAAAGTTATATGTATTTTTATTATTCTGTTCCATTCTAATATCAACAATACTTGCAGTATCGGCTCCTTATACCTTTGCCTCAATTATCGATAAAATTTCATTAAATAATCCTATAAAAAATATAGGTTTAGGATTTGCTGTTTATGCGGTATTACTTGGTTTGTCTTTAGTTTTTAAAGAAGCTGTGACTTATTTGTCGGTTATTCTGGCAGAAACTTTAAACTATATTACTTCTACAAACTTTTTAAAAAAAATACTTTTAAAAGAATCCCACTTCTTTATTCTGCATAATCCTACTGAAATTCAAGCAATGCAAAATCAAGGTGTATTTGCATTAAATAAAGTGATGCAAATGGGCTTAATTTCTTTTATTCCTAGTGTCTTACAGATCATCTTTTCATGTTTTATTTTAGGGATAAAACTCGACTTCAAGATTGTCACTATTGTTATTTTATATGGCTTATTCTTTATTGGGTTGTCGTATTTTTCTAGTAAACGTATAGAACGATATTTAAAAGAAGCAACCAGTGAAAGACAGAAAAATATTCAATTGCTTGGAAATGCGATGTCTATGATGGATATCCTAAGATTTTTTAATGCAGGTTCCTGGATAGATCAAAGATTTCAACAGGGTTCTCAAAAAGTCTTGAAAAGTCTGACTTCATATTCCTTGAAGCGTACTTATTATGCGGTTATTTTTGGTTCAGCTCTTACTATTCAGTTTCTTATTAGTTTGTATATCCTTATTCCTGAAGTCCAAGCAGGTCGTATGAGCGTTGGAGATTTGGTTTTATTCAATGCTCTACTACTTCAACTAAACACACCTTTTGAAATGATAGGAAGATGTATTCTTGAATTTAATCAATCGTATATAGAATTTAAACCTTTTGCCAGAATGTGGAATGAACCAGAATTAAAAGATAGTTTAAAACAGTCTACAGTGAGCATTTCAACCGAAAAGGATTTACTTAGTATATTAAAGTTTCAGGACGTATCTTTTGCATATGCAAATGGTCGTGGAATTCAGAATATTAATTTTATAGCAGTGCGTGGAAAGATTACTTTTTTAACAGGGGATAGCGGAGCCGGTAAATCTACGATCTTTAAGTTGATAGGACTTACGCATTGACGGATTCAAAAAAGTATTAAAATACTTTATAAAGTATCTGTGATCAGACGAATTAAACATGCTTCTACAGCAACTTGTACATTACCCATTTATATGGGCTTTCTCATGA
>NZ_VPCP01000097.1:0-9306 GCF_013418145.1 Acinetobacter sp. YH12201
GTCATGAGAAAGCCCATATAAATGGGTAATGTACAAGTTGCTGTAGAAGCATGTTTAATTCGTCTGATCACAGATACTTTATAAAGTATTTTAATACTTTTTTGAATCCGTCAATGCGTAAGTCCTATAATCATGAGATTTCCGTTTTTTATTTTTCAGACGATATTTTGCATTTTAACGGTGAATCGGTCGAAATACTGAATTTCAATATCTAAATCTATGACTTGCAGGTACAGAGAAAGACCATTTCCATGCATTGAGTTTCAATCCTTGACCAGTCCGACACAAAATGTCGTTTAAATTCTTTTTAATACAGCTTGAACATTTTTCATGCGCTATCATATATAGGTTTTTGATGAATTTTCTAGGATCATTGCATGAGCCAAAGTCACATCCGTATTCGAGGTGCACGTACCCATAACCTGAAAAATGTGTCTCTCGATATTCCACGCGACAAGTTTGTGGTGATTACGGGACTTTCGGGTTCAGGTAAATCATCCCTCGCCTTCGATACCTTATATGCCGAAGGTCAGCGCCGTTATGTGGAATCACTGTCTGCTTATGCACGCCAGTTCCTTTCGCAAATGGAAAAACCGGAAGTCGACTCGATTGAAGGTTTAAGTCCGGCCATTGCTATCGAGCAGAAATCGACCAGCCATAACCCGCGTTCAACTGTGGGAACAATCACGGAAATTTACGACTATTTACGTCTGCTATATGCTCGTGTCGGCACACCCTATTGCCCTGAACATGACTTGCCGATGGTGGCACAAACCGTATCAGAAATGGTCGATGCGGTAAAAAGTCTGGAAGAAGGTACAGCCTTGATGCTGCTGGCCCCTGTGGTGCGTGAGCGTAAAGGTGAATACAGCAACCTGTTTGAACAGCTGCAAAGTCAGGGCTTTGTCCGTGCGCGTGTGGATGGTGAAATTGTTGAAATTGATACTCCACCGGAATTGGACAAAAAGAAAAAGCATACCATTGAAGTGGTGGTTGACCGTTTTAAAGTACGTGATGACTTGGGTAACCGGATTGCCGAATCCTTTGAAACTGCGCTGCGCCTGGGCGGTGATATTGCCATTTTGGCCTGGATGAAAGGCGAGCAACCTGAGCGCGTATTCTCTGCCAAACACTCCTGTCCGGAATGTGACCGTGCGGTTGCCGAACTGGAACCACGCCTGTTCTCGTTCAACAATCCCTTTGGGGCCTGCCCGGTCTGTGATGGTTTAGGTACGCGTAGCCATTTCAGTGCAGAAAAGCTGATTCCCAATACTGAAATTTCGATTAGCCAAGGCGCGATTCGTGGCTGGGACAGACAGCGTCCTTATTACTACAGCATGATTGAAAAAGTCGCCGCCCATTTTGGCTTTTCGCTGGATACGCCGTGGAATGAGCTGGATGCTGAGACCAAAAAGAAATTCCTGTATGGGACCGGCAAAGAAAAAGTCGATTTAAGTTATGTTGATGAACGCGGTCGTAAACATAACCGGGTGCAACCTTTTGAAGGTATTTTGCCGCATCTGGAACGCCGTTACCGTGAAACAGAATCGAACTATGTCCGTGATGATTTAGCACAATATTTGTCTAATGCAGCCTGTGATGCCTGTGGCGGTTCACGTCTGAATGAAATTTCCCGCAATGTCCGGGTCAAAGACAAGACCATTGCCCAGATCACCAAAATGTCGATTGGTGATGCCGAAAGCTATTATCAGGATTTAAATCTTGAAGGGGCTAAAGGCGAAATTGCCGACAAGATTTTCAAGGAAATCCGTGAACGTCTGCACTTCCTGGTCTCTGTCGGTTTGAATTACCTAAGTTTGTCCCGTTCTGCCGAAACCTTGTCTGGCGGTGAAGCACAGCGTATCCGTCTGGCTTCTCAAATTGGTGCCGGCCTGATGGGCGTGATGTATGTGCTGGATGAACCATCCATCGGCTTGCATCAACGCGATAATGACCGTCTGCTGGAAACCCTGGTGCGCTTACGCGACTTAGGCAATACTGTCCTGGTGGTTGAACATGATGAAGATGCGATTCGTGCCGCCGACCATATTATTGATATTGGTCCGGGTGCGGGTGTGCATGGCGGCCATATCATTGCCGAAGGCACCTATGAAGAATTGGCAGCCAATGAAAATTCGCTAACGGGTCAGTACCTGTCCGGCAAGTTAAAAATTGAAGTACCGAAAGTCAGAACTCAGCCGCCAAAACCGGAACAGCAAATCAAGCTGATGGGCGCGGCCGGTCATAACTTGCAAAATGTCGATTTAACCATTCCTTTAGGCGTGATGACTTGTGTCACCGGTGTATCGGGTTCGGGTAAATCAACCTTGATTAACCGTACCCTGTTACCACTGGCCGCAACACAATTGAACGGTGCAACCACGTTAACCGCAGAAAAATTTGACTCGATTGATGGTCTGCAATTCCTTGATAAAGTCGTGGACATTGACCAAAGCCCGATTGGACGTACCCCACGTTCTAACCCGGCAACCTATACGGGTCTGTTCACCCCGATTCGTGAACTGTTTGCCCAAACCCCTGAAGCCAAAGCTCGCGGTTATGCCGCAGGACGTTTCTCGTTTAACGTGAAAGGCGGCCGCTGTGAAGCCTGTGAAGGTGATGGCATGATTAAAGTAGCTATGCATTTCTTACCGGATATGTATGTGCCTTGCGATGCCTGTCATGGCAAGCGTTATAACCGTGAAACGTTAGAAGTCGGCTATAAAGGCAAAAACATTTCCGACGTACTGGAAATGACCGTTGAAGATGCCATGCATTTCTTTGAGGCCATCCCGGTGATTCACCGCCGTCTGGAAACCTTGAATCAGGTGGGTTTAGGTTATATTCGCTTAGGTCAGTCTGCAACCACCCTTTCCGGTGGTGAAGCACAGCGGGTCAAACTCGCGCGTGAACTGGCAAAACGTGATACCGGTAAAACCTTGTATGTACTGGATGAGCCGACTACGGGTCTGCATTTCCACGATATTGCCAAGCTGCTCGACATTCTGCATGAGCTACGCAACAAGGGGAATACCATTGTGGTGATTGAGCATAATCTGGATGTAATTAAAACTGCGGATTGGGTGATTGACCTGGGTCCTGAAGGTGGTGCTGGTGGCGGGATGATTATTGCTGAAGGTACACCTGAAGAAGTGGTGAAATCTAAAGTTTCACATACAGCTAAGTTCTTGAAGCCGTTGTTGAAATAACAATAAAAATCGAGTACAAAGAATTAACCAATATAACTATTCTTTGTACTCGATATGCCTGAAAATTTTTTTAATTGGATAGCCTTTATTGGGGTTGTTGCTACTTGTATTGCAACTGGAATTAGCATATATCAAGCTCACAAATCATATAAAGCTTCACAAAACTCTAAGAATTCAGCTTTGGATGCAGAAAAACATGCGAAAAATATAAAACAAGAACTTAAGAATGTTATTAATCGTAGAGAATTAGATAGAGATGCTCAGAGACTAAAAGAAATTAGAAGTATACTTTCAGAAAAATATACCCGAAATTACAACAATAGAGGCTCAAAATTAAATACACATCTAAGTCAGCTTAACCACCTTCTAAATGAAATTTCTAGTCAAGTGATTTTCCACCCTTACGAACATAAAATCAAAAAAATTCAATCGGATATTCAGACTATCGATATTAATGCTGATGTCCAAACTATCCAATTAGCTATTCAAAGCATAGTTAGTCAAATCAATGAAATTTTAAGAAATATAGATGGAGTCGTAAAAGATGGTGACTAATGAGCAACTAATCCAAGCTTTGTACGAAAATAGAAAACTAAGTATTACTATGAATTATAGAATTTATGGAGAAAAAATTGGCTTTTCACAATCCTATATTTATGCGATAGCAAATGATTTATTCCCTTTTTTTCAACATGAAGGAGACAAAGATCCTTTTATATCTTGTTATAAAATTACATCAGAGCAAATAAATAAAATTGTTAACTATATTGATGAAGAATGGCTCAAGGGAAACCTATACTCGTTTTATGATCTAGAAAATAAGTTTGGAGGTAAAGGATATCGTTCAGAGCTGATCAGAATATTAAGATATACATATTTGGATGATAGATTCGATACTAAACTATGGGAAAAGTTAGTTTCTTGGGCACCTGTAGAAGCTAATAACTTAAATCGACCATTAGATGATTGGGAGATTTAAAATAGTGAGGGTGGTTTTTATTTGTACTAGATCACCCCGCCACTTTATTTTTACCATTTGCCTTAGCCTGAAATAATGATTTGTCGGCTTTTTCCAGTAGTGACATCCACGATGCTCCCCCTACCACTACTCCAGCACTAACAGAAATACGAATATTCTGGTTTAATTCAGCAATATACAGTTCAGATCTGCCAATCTCCTGAAGAATTTTATTGGCAATAGCCCAAGCCTCCGGAAAATTAATGTGCTCGATTAAAACCAAAAATTCATCACCACCATAACGAACAATTAAATCCGAAGCTCTTACATTCAATTGCAATTTTTCTGCAATCAGTTTAATGACTTCATCACCGACAATATGCCCAAAAGTATCATTCACATGCTTAAAGTCATCGATATCAATAATGATTAAGCCAGTGTGCTTGAACTGATTCGGCTTATTCTCCAGATAACGGATATATTCCTCTAAAGCCAAACGGTTAGATACACCCGTCAAATTATCCGTATTGGCAATATTTCTGAGCTGAAATTCCAGTGCGTCACGCTGCTGTAGTACCCGCTTTAATTCTTTAAGGGCGTCTAATAAGGTGATTGGCTTAGCAGATAATGGTGTCTGTTTACTCTCTATAACCTGATGCTGTGCCAGTCGAAGAATGGTATTTCTGGCTTTAAGTAACGGTATAAAAACATGATTGCGCGCATAGATCATGGTAAAAGAAACCGCAACCAAACAGATCAGTGCCACCAGTAAAGTTAAAATCAGTTTTTGCTGGGCTTGTTTCTTCTGGGTTTGAGCGACCGTAACACTGTAATCCAGAATATAGCTTTGCAAATTGACTACTGTCAGGAATTTATCAACCATTGCTTCTGTGAGTTGCGTACCGGTCAATGAATAGGCCTGATTACGGATACTTTCATTCATCAGGCGAGTAACTATTGGAATACCTTGATCTAAAAACTGTGCTTTTACCTGCTGATGTAAAGCTAGATATTCTGGGGTTTTATCCTGCGCAGGCTGTATGGTATTCACTAAAGCCCATAAATAATGGGCCTGATGTTGCGTCTGCAATGACCGCGCCAAGTTATCTTCGGGGATTTTTTCATTAAAAGTCACCGCTGCCATAATATTAGAGGCAGTTCGACCAGCCTGATCACGTAAATCAGCCAAAATTAAAATCAGCGTATAGTAGTCTGAGACTGAAGTTCCTTCAGCTTCAGAATGTACCAATACATTTTCTATAATTGCTTTACAACTATCCCATGCCTTAAACATTTGCTGAATCGCCTGATCCAGCTGTCTTGCACTCCGTTCAGATCGCGGCAAGGCACTATAAACATCGACCGCATGACGACCTTGAGCCAAAGCCCCTTTTACATGAGAAGATAAGGCTTGAGCCTGAACAGAAAAACCTGCCGTAGCTAAAATTACACTTGTCTGCTCAATCTGCAGATCTACTTCTTTCCGGTAAGCTTCTAATTCTTTTATATTTTCTTCGAGTTCATCGGCACTACTCGACATCACCTTATTAGCAGGTGCCCGTTCACGGGAAATTTTATTGGCTAAATCAGCTACAGCACGAAGCGCAGAAATTTCAGTTAAGGCACGATCTGCTTTCTGATAGCTCTGATAACTACTGACAATTAAGGGAACAGATAAAAACAAAAGAGACAGTGCGATAATGATCATCGACCAAAACAGCCGCCGGCTGATATGTTCCGAGCGTAATTTATACATAAATTAATTACTCACCATACACACCAAATGACCTGTGATCATACTCAAATTATATATAAATATATTACACGATTTTGATCTAAAAAGAGTTAAAAATTAATCAATATTTTTAAATATCTGCATTCTATCAACCACTTATAATATTTTTTAAAATAAAAGTTAAAAAAAATCTAAATTCTTTAATAAAGCTTTAAGATCCAGTGCATATCTGTAGGGTTTCAACTCAATTTTTATTCTTTCCCCCAATAGTAGCAAACTGCTTTTCATTGAGTGCAATTAAAAATTTTGCATATCTATAAATTGCAGTTAAGCAAGCCGCTTAAATAGAAAATCCTGTTTCCCTTAAAGATCTCGACAAAATAATGCAGGACTATTTCTAGGAAGCCCCCAATTTATATTGTTTAAATTACCTGCTTATCTAAATATTGCTACTTGCATGATAAGAAAATATTTACACATGCCACAAATAAGTGCATAATGCACCTCATTAGGGCAAATTAAATATATTCTCAGCAGATTTTTTAATTTTTCCGAAGATTTTGGCGAAAAACCCCAGTTTTCTTTGAAAATTGGGGTTTTTTATACTTAAATTTCAAGAAAAATCTAATTCCCGCTCCACATTAAGCACCATATTGGTGCAATAAAAGTTAATCCTAGGGTTTCTACTTAAGGATTCACTCTCTAATGACTAAAAATAAGTTTTGCTATTAATATGATTATGCTTCCATTTTTATTGCCTGTTCTTATTTCGCAGCCAACTGCAATATTTTTCTGACATAAAAAAAAAACCAACCTTGGGGAAAGTTGGGCATATAAAACAAAAACTTGTTTATGGAGAATCAGATCATCATCACATTATTGCAATGTAGTATGAATTGATAGATACATTATCGTAAAAACCGTTATAAAAGTAAAGCCTATCAAAACAGTAAGATTTAAAATTCATCACAACAGCACGATATTTGCACTAAATAAATTACAATTTGTGCATTTTTCAACCAACCCCATCCCGTTTTAGGTGAATTTTATTATTAGAATCAAATGAATAGCCTTAAAATGCCATACAGATCATGCAATAAAGTATATTTCAATTGGATTTTACAATTAATTTTTAAATTTAATCCAATTTAACATTATACAAAGTCCTTATTTTTTGCATATTTCTGAAAAAATAAGTTTTAAAAATGTTCATATTCATTTGTTCTAAAAACAAATTTTTCAAGTTGACCTGACACAGTTTAATCGTACTTTTTTCAACCAATTACATTATGTATAACAAAAAAACAACAAAATAATGTTCTTTTAGTTCATTGACTTAATGTTTTGTTACAATACAATAAAAGTAGTTTAATTCACCTGCAATAGAAAATAGAATTGGAAATTAATATGAAAAAACTCGGTTTAGCCACTGCTTTATTATTAGCCATGACCGGTGCTCAAGCATATCAAGTAGAAGTACAAGGTCAGTCTGAATACATCGACACCACAGCAAATGACAAAGATTTCACCGGTGGTTTGCAAGGTACTTATTACCTTAAAGATGTTGACTCTTCTAAAGGCCCATTGGCTGAAGCAGCTTTCTTAAACCAAGCATCTAACGTATCTGTTGCTTATAATTACGGCGAGTTAGGTTCAGACGATATCGACGTTATCGCTCATAACTATGGCGTTAAAGCTGAAGCTTATGTGCCAACTCAAGTTGTACCTGTATATGCTAGCGCTTCTTATAGCCACACAATTTTAGACAGCAAAAATAACAACGCCACTGATGATCAAGGCGACCGTTATGCCTTAGAACTTGGTGCATTTGCTGCGCCTAATTTCTTGGTTGCAGTAGGTTATACAAGCGTTGCTGATCAAACTGCTCTTGATGCATTCAATGTTATGGCTAATGGCGTTGTTAAATCAGTTGGTGAAACTGCTACGATCGGTGAAGATCAAGATGCAATTACTGCACGTACCAAATATGTTGGTGCTATTGACGGAACCAACATGGCAATCGGTTTTGAATCTGGTTTAGTTTACGGTGACGACACTGCTTATAACCTAGGTACAACTCTTTTCGTTACGCCTAAGTTAAGCGTTGGTGCTTCTTATGCTGAATCTAGCTTTGCTGGTACACCAGACTCAGCTTGGGGTGCAAACGTAAATTACTTCATCACTCCTGCCGTTGCAGTGGGCGCTTCTTACGTAAATGCGAATGCTGAACAACTTGCGCTTGATACACAAACTGTTGGCGTAAACGCTAAATTCCGTTTCTAATTTTTAATTAGAAAAAGAATTCAAAAAAGGACGCTTTATGCGTCCTTTTTATTGGTCTTTATCTTTAGAATGCTTGGGTAAATGGGCAATATATTGCAAGGCAATCAAGCGTGAAACAATGAGGGCCAGATACATAACCCCGGAAAACATTTGCAGTAGTGCCAGTACCCGTGCGGGGGCACTTATGGGCATTAAATCCGATAAGCCGGTTGCAGACTGCAAACTAAAACTCAAAAACAATAAATCAAGCCAGCTTTGTAAACCTGCAACATTGGGATTCTGAAAGCTTCCCGGTACCAGCAGCTGGCAAACGTTATATAAAAAAGCAAATGCCCAGGCCAGCAACGTAAATACCGCACCTGCAGCAAACAGTTCATCTCGGGTTAAATAGCGGTCTTCAAACATATAACGCAACAAACCATAGGCCGCGCTAAAGTAAGCTGCGGCTTCAAAACCATGGGCAATGACTTGTAGCCATGGATTTTTTATACCTAATATAATCAGGGAAGAAAAAATCACGGCACCACTGACAAAACTTAAGCCCAAAATGGTAAACATCGGTGTTTGCCGAATGACTTTGGCAATCACCAGTAAAACCAGCACCCCCAGTAGCCAGCTAAGCGTACGGTAAGGCGTGCTGTAATTGACGGCAACCGACAGAATTAAAATAATAAATTGTAATAAAAGTAGCCAAGCTGAAGGCAATACGCGAAATACCTTCCACACATCCATAATCGCCTGCATGTACTGCTCCAAAATATTGCTTTTTTATGCCTGAATTTTTTATGTTTCTTTTAATCAACTTAGCATGAATGCTTGAAGCTGCAAGTGAAACATTTGTAGAAAAATGATAAAAGTCGCCCTCTTCTTTGCCAGATTTATGTTTGATAAAAGAGAGACTCATCCATGCTAACAATAGGATTGAGAACCGAAGCCCAGCCTTGCAATCACGTTGTGTTCCATTTGCTAAAGTCATAAAAAAAGCCCCTGAATGGCACTGCTGTCCCATAGTTTGCTTTAAATAAAAAAACCTGAGTCCTAACAGTTAAAATATGAGTGCAAACAAACACTTTAACGACCAGGATTCAGGTTTTGTCACATCAGAATACCGTATTTCATGA
>NZ_VPCP01000098.1:0-9203 GCF_013418145.1 Acinetobacter sp. YH12201
TTGCCATTCTGTCACTTGTTCAATGACAGCATCCGTCACCTTACTAATAAGGGAGGCAGATACATCGGCATCGTACATTTCTTTAAAGAAAGCAACAATTTCTCTATTTGTCATTCCTTTCGCATATAGCGAAAGAATTTGATCATCCATGCTAGTAATGCGCGTTTGATGCTTCTTAATAATCTGTGGTTCAAAAGAGCCGTCACGATCACGAGGGATATCTAAAGCAAGCTGCCCATCTTGTGTTAGAACTGTTTTGGAGCTAAAACCATTACGGCTATTTGAGCCTTTCTTGGGCTGATGCTTTTCATAACCCAGATGGTCTGAAAGTTCAGTATTGAGTGCAGTTTCAATCATGAATTTTTTAAAGACTGCTGTCATTTGGTTTAAGTCTTCTGGTGTTTTTAGACCTTTAGCCAATTCGGCAGCCATACTTTTGATTGTTGCTTCATCCATGTGAAGTACCTTTTGTAATTATCCTCTGAAGGATAAATGAAAATTAAGTACTTACACAAAATTTAGAACAGTCCCACAGCAATCACAGGTCAACCATTAATTTCCTTTGAGTACAGTACTGAAGCGATCCATAAAGGTTTAGAGCTTTCCTCTTACCTACTTCCATAAAAAGGTGACCCATTAAGAAAAAACTTTCCTACACAACAAATGGGATTACCGAGTCATATATATGATGCCTCACTCGATGGCTGGGGGTGCTCCAGAATTTTGGTGGCTATTCAGTCCATCATTACCTACATTCCAACTCTCTAGTTTTCCAACTAGCCAAGGTTATAATAATGGCCACCCAAAATACGATTGATCTATTATGAACACCCCCAACGACCCTTTACACGGCAAAAAACTTGCTGACATTTTGGATGAGTTGCTAGATTACTATGGTGGCTTTGAAGGCTTGAGTCGTAAAATTGAAATTAGATGTTTTTGCATAGACCCAAGTGTTAAATCATCATTGCGATTCTTGCGTACCACACCATGGGCACGTGAAAAAGTAGAAAGCTTATATTTGTACGTCTTACGCCAAAAGGCAAAACAGAAACCGTAGCCCCAGGCAACACCCCTCTCATCATAAAATTATACCAGTCAGTAAAACACCTTTAGGTTAAGCATGTATATGTTGGTTATTATTGTTGATTATCACAATAAATTAGTGACCAAAAATCAAAGTACCCTACCCTACCTTAAATCACACCACACAAAATAAAAACTCTATATAACTGTTATATATAGGGTTTATTAAAATACCAATTATGTTATTTAGTGTATTTTATGTCGGTGACTCTTGCCAAGGTTGGGGTTACGGGAGTTCGAGTCTCCTTTCCCGCTCCAGATTCAAAAAGCCCTCATCGAAAGATGGGGGCTTTTTTATTCTATTCGCACACAAAACCCTATAAATCAGCAGCATTTTGCATAAGCTTGTCATTATTTATGTATTTCAACTGCTTAAAGATTCAGCATAATCATGGCTTTTTAAAATAAAGGCCTCTTTTCAAGCGTTCAGGCTCTGTGTATAACAATGAACCAGGAATGGAAATCAATAAGCATAGGCAAACATCGTAAAAAAACGGTAGACTATGCAACAATCAATGCAAGCAAAATGTCATTTGAGACAAAAAGAAGGTGAAGGTTGATGCCGCTCAATACCGTTGAAGAGCTCGTAGCAGATATCCGTGCAGGAAAAATGGTCATCCTGATGGATGATGAAGACCGTGAAAATGAAGGTGATCTCGTCATTGCTGCGACTCACGTACGTCCTGAAGACATCAACTTCATGATCACACATGCACGTGGTCTGGTTTGTCTCACCTTGAGCCGCGACCGTTGTCAGCAGCTCAATCTTCCCCTCATGGTGGATGCCAACGGCGCACAGCACGGGACTAACTTTACGCTCTCAATTGAAGCCGCCAACGGTATTACAACGGGTATTTCAGCAGCTGAACGTGCTCATACCATTCAGACTGCTGTGGCCGCGCATGCCAAACCTGCGGATATTGTACAACCGGGTCATATTTTCCCGTTGATGGCACAGCCAGGTGGCGTATTGCACCGTGCCGGGCATACTGAAGCAGGCTGTGACTTGGCCCGTCTTGCAGGACTTGAACCTGCATCAGTGATTTGTGAAATTATTAAAGAAGACGGCACCATGGCGCGCCGTCCAGATTTAGAAATTTTTGCTGAAAAGCATGGTTTGAAAATTGGGACTATTGCGGATTTAATCCATTACCGCATGACCAATGAACAAACGGTTGAACGTCTGGATCAACAGACTTTAAATACTGAATACGGAACTTTCGAACTGTTCCGTTACCGTGAAATTGGTAACCCGGACATTCATTTAGCCTTGGTCAAAGGTGAACCGAAAGAAGGAGTCACTACCGTTCGCGTTCATGGCTTTAACCCGGTACGTGACCTGCTAAAAATCAACAAGCAAGATGGCGAACCGGCCTGGAATCTTGACAAAGCGCTGAAAGAAATTGCCTCTAGCGAGCGTGGCGTTTTGGTCTGGATTGGCCAACATCATCTACCGGACCTTGGCCCTGCGCTGGAAAGTTTAAATACACCCAAACCAGCCAAATCCAATGCTGCACTGTCTCAGCAGTACCAAACCATTGGTGTCGGTGCCCAGATTTTACGTGATTTAGGCGTTGAGAAAATGAAATTGCTCAGCTCTCCATTACGTTTTAATGCGTTATCAGGTTTTAACTTAGAAGTGGTGGAATACATCACTGCACATCAAACAACTTAAGAAATCATCGAGGTTGCTATGGCAGTTCGCCGTATTGAAGGTATGTTACATCTCGCGAGCGAAGGCCGTTACGCGATTTTAGTGGGTCGTTTTAATAGTTTTGTTGTCGAACATCTATTAGAAGGCGCAATTGATACATTGAAACGTCATGGTGTATCAGAGGATAATATCACTGTTGTTCATGCACCTGGCGCTTGGGAACTTCCGGTAGTGGCTAAGAAACTGGCTGCTGCTGATCGTTTTGATGCCATCATTGCCCTGGGCGCAGTGATTCGTGGTAGCACGCCGCACTTCGACTTTGTTGCTGGCGAATGTGCCAAAGGTTTAGGCGTGGTTGGCCTGGACACTGGCTTACCGATCATTAATGGTGTATTGACTACGGATAGTATTGAACAGGCGATTGAACGCTCGGGTACAAAAGCAGGTAATAAAGGCAGTGAAGCTGCTCTTACTGCGATTGAAATGGTTAACTTGTTAAAGGCTATTTAACGCTATGTCGCAAACACTTCAAGCAACTTATGCAGCAAAACGCAAAGCACGTCGTTTTACTGTACAAGGAATTTATGAATGGCAGATGAGCCACAATCCGGTACATGAAATTGAAGCACGTACACGTGTGGAGAATGCCATGCACAAAGTGGATCTCGGCTATTATCATGAATTGTTGACTCAAGTGGTTGCCAATCATGAAGCATTGGATGCGCTCTTAATCCCTGTGCTGGATCGTGAAATTAGTGCGCTTGACGGCGTTGAACTCGCGACTCTTCGTCTGGGTGCGTATGAATTGAAAGAACATCTTGAAATTCCATATCGTGTCGTTTTAGATGAAGCAATCGAGCTGGCTAAACATTTTGGCGGTGCAGACAGCCATAAATACATCAACGGTGTATTGGATCGTTTAGCGACAACCTTGCGTGCAGCAGAAAAGCAACAAGCCAACTAAATAAAGTAGATTTGTTGTATGGCTGAGTTCTCGATCATTGATACTTATTTTAATCGACAAACTTCTGCGTCGGTCGATTTGGGTGTCGGTGATGACTCAGCCTTGCTCACCCCTCCTCCACAGCAACAACTGGTCATCTGTGCCGATACTTTAGTTGCTGGACGACATTTCCCCTTAGATACAAATCCCCATGCCATCGGCTGGAAATCTGTTGCAGTCAATTTATCTGACATTGCCGCCATGGGTGCCAAACCGCACAGCATTTTACTGGCATTGAGCCTACCCCAAATTGATCATGACTGGCTCAAAGGCTTTAGCCAGGGTTTATATGATTGCTGCGATCAATTTGGGGTGAGTTTAATTGGCGGTGATACCACGCAAAGTCCTCATCTCACCATTTCGGTCACTGCACTTGGCTGGATAGAAACCGGCAAAGCCATCACACGCTCAGGCGCACAAGTCGGTGATTATGTCTGTGTCTCTAGCACAGTCGGTGATGCTGCATTTGCTTTGCACAATTTAGGACATTCGCTACAAAAACGTCTGGATTATCCAACGCCACGTTGTCAGCTTGGACAACAACTCAAAGGCCTGGCATCCAGCATGATAGATGTGTCTGATGGATTAGCACAAGATTTAGGCCATATTTTAAAAGCCTCAAAAGTGGGTGCAATACTGGAATTAAGCCAGTTACCGATCAGTCCAGATTTACAAAATTTAACTCAAGAACAGCAATGGCAATATGCCCTCGCGGGTGGCGATGACTACGAGTTATGCTTTACAATAAGCCCGCAAAATTATGAAAAGCTTTTGCAACAACAATTAGATGTCAACATTAGCAAAATTGGACAAATTGACCAAAAAACTGAGTTAACTTTTGTGCAGAATGGCGTAGACCATTCGCTGCAATTTCATGGATATCAACACTTTGCATAAACCTGCGATTCACTTTAAAGACATGTCCTGGTACAACCGCTTTATCGTTTTTTGCGGTGTCGGATTTGGTTCCGGGCTGTTACCTAAAGCGCCGGGCACTTTTGGTTCGGCCTTTGCATTGCTGTTTATTCCTGCCTGGGTTGCAATTGGCTTTACCGCTTCCATTATTGCCATGATTTTAATGTCACTTATTGGCATTTATATTTGCGGGCAAACCGCTAAAGTCATGGGCGTACATGACGATGGCCGCATTGTTTGGGATGAATTTGCTGGACAGTCAATTACGTTTCTGCCCCTGATTTACTTTGCACAAATGAGCTGGCTTTGGGTGTTCATTGGATTTGTCCTGTTCCGCTTATTCGATGTCTGGAAACCTTGGCCTATTCGTGTCATCGACCGTCAAGTCGGTGGCGGTTTCGGCATTATGTTTGACGATATTATTGCCGGCATTTGGGCCGCAATCTGTATTCTCGTGTACCTCAACATTTCAATGGCTTAAGCCAAGTTTTTAAGGTGTATTATGTCAACTTCTGTGATTATTCTTGCTGCCGGCAAAGGAACTCGAATGCGTTCGAGCCTACCCAAAGTATTGCAGCCGCTCGCAGGACGCCCTCTACTCGGTCATGTCATTGAAACTGCTAAAAAATTAAATGCCAAAAATATTATTACCATTTTTGGACACGGCGGTAATTTAGTTCAACAAGCCTTTGCACAGGAAAATGTACAGTGGGTGGAACAAGCTGAACAGCTGGGTACAGGCCATGCGGTTAAAGTGACTTTACCGGTACTTCCTACCGATGGCGTTTCACTCATTCTTTCCGGTGATGTACCTTGCATTAGTCAAGACACCCTGGAAAAGCTGCTCGCTGTTTCACGTGAAACAGGCATTGGCTTGGTTACCCTGACTTTAGCGGATGCAACGGGCTATGGCCGTATCGTACGTGAAAACAATAAAATTCAAGCCATTGTTGAGCATAAAGATGCCAGCGATGCACAGCGTCAAATCAAGGAAATCAATACCGGTATTTACTGTGTCAGCAATGCCAAACTGCATCAATGGTTACCCAAATTAAGCAACAACAATGCCCAAGGTGAATATTACCTGACGGACATTGTGGCCATGGCGATTGCCGATGGTCTTGAAGTGGCTTCCGTTGAGCCGGAACGTGCCTTTGAAGTGGAAGGCGTAAATGACCGGATTCAGCTGGCCGCTTTGGAACGTGAATTCCAGGCCTATCAGGCCAAGCTCCTGATGCAGCAAGGCGTGCATATCATTGATCCAAGCCGCTTCGACCTGCGTGGCAAGCTTACCGTCGGTCAAGATGTTCGTATTGATATCAACGTGATTATCGAAGGTAACTGTGAACTCGGCGACAATGTCGAAATTGGTGCAGGCTGTGTAATTAAGAATAGTAAAATTGCTTCAGGCACCAAGGTCCAACCCTACAGTATTTTCGACAATGCCGTGGTCGGTGAAGATACGCAAATTGGTCCATTTGCCCGTTTACGCCCAGGTGCCAAGCTTGCCAATGAAGTGCATATTGGCAACTTTGTTGAAGTTAAAAATTCCACTATTGGCCTCGGCTCCAAAGCCAATCACTTTACCTATTTAGGTGATGCCGAAGTCGGCGCAGGTTCAAATATTGGCGCCGGTACCATTACCTGCAATTATGATGGTGCCAACAAATTTAAAACCATTATTGGTGACTCGGCTTTTATCGGCTCGAACAGTTCACTGGTTGCCCCGGTCAGTATAGGCAATGGCGCAACTGTCGGTGCCGGCTCAGTCATCACACGCGATGTAGCAGAAAATAGTTTGGCCTTTGAGCGCTCAAAACAAGTGGCTAAAGAAAACTATCAACGCCCCCAAAAACTGAAAAAATAAGAGGATTATAACTATGTGCGGAATTGTCGGTGGCGTTGCAGAACGTAATATTACCAATATTTTAATTGAAGGCTTAAAGCGCCTTGAATACCGCGGCTACGATTCAGCGGGTGTGGCGCTGATCAATGGCGGTCATGTCCTGCGCGAACGCCGTGTGGGTAAAGTGATCAATCTGGAACAGGCAGTGAATGAGTCGAATATCGAAGGCTCACTGGGGATTGCGCATACGCGCTGGGCAACTCATGGCAAACCGACTGAAAATAATGCCCATCCGCATATTTCAGGTACGGTTGCTGTCGTCCACAACGGTATTATTGAAAACTATCAAGAACTAAAAGACGATCTTGAAGCCCTGGGCTATGTGTTTACTTCGCAAACGGATACCGAAGTGGTTGCGCATCTGGTCAATGATGCATTGAAATCAACCTCTAGCCTTCTTGAAGCGGTTCAACAGGTTGTTCCTCAGCTTAAAGGTGCTTATGCACTGGGTATTGTGCATACCGACCATCCGAATGAACTGATTACCGTTCGTGAAGGTTCACCTTTGGTGATTGGTGTCGGCATTGGCGAGAACTTCATCAGTTCTGATCAGTTGGCGCTGCTTCCAATTACCAACCGTTTTATTTACTTGGAAGAAGGTGATATTGCACGTTTAACCCGCAACAGCATTGAAGTGTTTGTGGATGGGCAATTGGTGAACCGTCCAGTAAAAGAGCTGGATGCAACAGTCAGCAATGCATCTAAAGGTGAATATAAGCACTACATGCTCAAAGAAATTTATGAGCAGCCAGAGGCCATTCAGCAAACCATTTCCCAAGCATTGAATGGCAACAATTTGCGCGAAGATTTCTTGAAAAATGCAGTTGCGGATTTTGAAAAGATTCAGCAGGTGCAAATTATTGCCTGCGGGACCAGTTACCATGCCGGCATGATTGCAAAATACTGGTTTGAGCAACTGATTGACCTGCCTTGCCAGGTGGAAATTGCCAGCGAATTCCGTTACCGCACCCCTGTGATTGTCAATAACACACTGTATGTGTGTATTTCTCAATCTGGTGAAACTGCGGATACCCTGGCTGCGCTGCGCGATACCCAAAAACGCGCTGCTGCAAAAAGTTTGAACATTACGACCATGACCATTTGTAATGTGGCTACCTCTTCAATGGTGCGTGAAACCAATCATAGCCTGTTAACCCTGGCTGGCCCTGAAATTGGCGTTGCGTCAACCAAAGCATTTACCACCCAGCTTGCCGCACTCATGCTGTTGGTACTGAAAATCGGTCAAGTCAAGCAAAGCATCCCGGCTGAACAAATTACCGCCATTACCACTGATTTATGGCATACCCCTAAAGTCATCTTAGATACTCTACAGCAAGATAAAGATATTCTGCGTTTATCTGAGCTGTTTGTAGAAAAACAGCACTGCCTGTTTTTAGGTCGTGGTACCGAGTTCCCGATTGCCCTTGAAGGTGCCTTGAAACTGAAAGAAATTTCCTATATTCATGCTGAAGGCTATGCAGCAGGTGAACTGAAACATGGTCCATTGGCACTGGTCGACAATGACATGCCGGTGGTGATTCTGGCTCCGCAAGATGACATGCTCGACAAGCTGAAATCCAATATGGAAGAAGTTCAGGCCCGGGGTGGTGAACTGTTTGTCTTTGCCGATGAAAACAGCGGCATTAAAGGCAAAGAGCGTCAACATGTGGTTCAGGTACCAAGCATCAGTCCGCTCCTTGCGCCTATTGTTTACAGTATTCCTGTACAGCTGCTGTCGTACCATGTGGCTGTCTTGCGTGGAACGGATGTCGATCAGCCGCGTAACCTGGCAAAATCGGTCACGGTGGAATAATAAATTTTGATATAAGGCTGGGTTTGTGTTCGTATAATTAAGTTTGTATCAAATAATTGTGTTCGTATAATTAAGTTTGTATCAAATAATTAAGTTTAGATTTAATTATTTTAGTTTGTATATTTATAAAGTAAGCAAACAGCAAATCGAACCCTTTAGGTATGGTAGTTCTCTGCCAAATCTAAAGGGTTTTTTAATATAATGCAATCTAAATTAAAACCCATGATGCTACAAAAACAAAGTTTTTATTAAAAATGCAATATATTCAATAGCATATATCTGCATAAAACTCTTATTTAACATTCAACAAGTATCAATTTTTTAAATTTCTCTTGAAAATATCATTCTTATTTAAGCTGATCTTTGCCTTTCTGAGCAAAAAATCGTGTCTCAAATGATGGAAATCTACAAACAAACTTAATTTTGCTCATAATTTAATATACAAAATTTAAATACAAACTTAATTTTAAAATTTAAAAATAATGCATTCAAAATATCAATAACTTAGGATATAAAATCAAACAAACTTAATTAAATTACCATAATTAGGCACAGTATTTGGTCATAAAAGTATGATTAGATTAGGAAGGAACTATGCTCACTAAGACGTGTTGTGGATGATTTAGCCTATCAATAATGTTTCCAAAGTCTATTAATTGAGTATTGAAATACTCAATTAAAACTTAAGTTATTAAATTATATCTTTGTACACGACAAAAAAAGATAACTCATTGAAATAATGGCATAATACTTGTTTTCTGACGACGAATATGATGACACATTTCAATGAGTTACATCTCATCTTAAACAAATATCTAAAGTGGAA
>NZ_VPCP01000099.1:0-9133 GCF_013418145.1 Acinetobacter sp. YH12201
AAAGCTAGGTATACAAGGTGTTTGGCGGGGTAAGAACAAACAAACCACCCGTAGCCGAGATGACCAAAAACGAGCAGATGATTTAGTGAAACGTAATTTTACTGCTGATCATCCTGACCAACTGTGGATGAGTGACTTTACGTATATTCAAACAAATTCAGGCTGGGTCTATACCGCATTTGTTATTGATGTATTTTCACGTGCGATTGTTGGCTGGAAAGTATCAACACGTATGAATACAGACATGGTCCTGGATGCATTGGAGCAAGCATTGCATGATCGAGGCATGGCAAAGAATGTGATTCATCATTCCGACAGAGGTGTGCAATATCTTTCCATTCGCTATACCAATCGTTTAGAAGCAGCAAATTTACGAGCATCAGTCGGTACGACTGGTGATTCATACGATAATGCTTTGGCTGAAACGGTGAATGGCTTATACAAAACAGAGGTGATTGAATATCTAAAAGCAGATTGGCAAGGTTTAGCGGATGTACAACTTGCGACACTAAATTGGGTAGATTGGTTCAATAAAGAGCGTGTACATAGTGCACTAGGTTATGTATCACCTTTTGATTTTGAAGCAATGTACTATGATAAGATTAACCCGTTAGGTCAGGTGGCCTAACTTAAATAAAAAAGTCTCCGACAAACCCGGTACGGTTCAACCTATAAAATTGGTACGGTTCATATATCCACAGAGATTTATAACTAACCAGCACAGACCGACCATACCTTGTTTGAAAATAAAAAAGTGCCTGATGAAATAAGTATTCACCTATTTCAAGACTAAACCTCTGTGATGTACTTGTACAGAGCATGGAAAAACGCTTTGGTGCGGTCAGTTATTTGCCTCAGCCCGTTGAATGACCGACAGATAATGGCAGTTGTTATATTGCAAAATCGACATGGCAATTTGCGCATGCACTTGGCTTTCTTTTCTGATGTTGTTATTGCTATTTTTGGCGACTTGAGCATATTTCTGATTGAGTAAGAAAAATTATGCTTAACTTAAAAGGTTGTTTTTTGTACAGCACTTATAACCACTTAATTTTTTTTTTGTAACTATCTTATCAAAACATTTGTAATAGACCTTGTATCTTGGTTTAATTTTTTATTTCTAACAATTTAACTTAAATTTAAATTATTAAAACAAAAAAGTATATACTTATTACATCGTTATCTATCTAAATAAAAGTTTACCCCATATAATAATTATAATTTATTAAAATCTATTTCAACCCTATAATAACTTATATATTTAATTATATATATTTTTTAATATTATATAAATAAATAACAATATATTAGTTTTCTCAAGTGGATATATGATCTATTTATTTTTATACTTCTAATTAATATATTTTTATCATTTTATAAAAACAATAATATAAGATAACAATATCAAACCACCCCTAATTTATCATGTATACAAGATCACTCTATACCCCTCTATGGTCTTGTCCGTACTTTTGATCATTTTATATACTTGGATTATGTTACTACATCAAAATTTTACTGTTACCACATCAAAACCTGTATTTTTTAATTTCTGTTACCACATCAAAACCTGTTTTTTTGAAGTCTGTTACCACATCAAAACCTGTATTTTTGAAGTCTGTTACCACATCAAAACCTGTTTTTTTGAAAAATTGATCATTTTATAATCTGTATATAAATTACGGAATTATAATAGATTTATGAAAAACATATAATAAATTCATATATTCCAGATAATGAATAAAAATTTCAAAATTATTCTTAGACACAATATTCTTTATTTTTATATTTTAACTAATTTAAGTTTTTAATATCCGATGCAAAACTATATTTATCAAATTACAGGATGTAAATTTTATTTTAGACATAATCTATATTAAGAACAAAAAAATATAAATTTTATATTTTTCAGATTACTTATTTCATTTTTTTATTTTAATTTCAATTTATGAATAAGAATATTTTTCTTAAAAAGAATAACTTCATTTCAAGAGGGTGTTAATTAACAAAATTAGAGAATTATTAATAATACAATATTATAAAAATATAAATTAAACCTATTTTAAGTTAAGTTTTTTACCAAGAATATG
Source organism: Acinetobacter sp. YH12201 (assembly GCF_013418145.1). Classification (NCBI taxonomy): domain Bacteria; kingdom Pseudomonadati; phylum Pseudomonadota; class Gammaproteobacteria; order Moraxellales; family Moraxellaceae; genus Acinetobacter; species Acinetobacter sp. YH12201. Next base: position 2,091 of record NZ_VPCP01000099.1, read on the forward strand.
TAAATATTATGTAAAATTACTGATTAAAAAATGTGAATATAATGATTAAAGATAGTATAAAAAACGGAGATTTATGTCTAATAAAGGGTAATTTCTGTAGAAATATTTAATAAAAACTCAATTAATTGTTATTTCTGATCTTTTTATTGATAATTTTTTGTATATACAGTGTTAAGGTGGTGTTAAAATGAGCAGCATACATTTTGAAACACCACCAAATATTTATCAGTACTGCTCACGAAAACTTGAATTAGCTTCAAGACAATAGATTTGAAACTTTCTAAACAGGTTGCCTTATTCATCATCTTCTTTAAATAAAGATTCAATTTCATCCCAGTGCGGAAATTTACGCATTTTTGGCACAACCTGAAATTGTAACTCTACACAATTAAGTACTTTTTCAAACAAATCAAAAGAGCCGGTGAAACGACCGTTTTCCATTTCAGAAATTGTTGTTTTATGGACTCCTGATTTTTCTGAAACTACTTTTTGTGTATAGCCTAGCTTTTTTCTTGCAGAGCATATTGCTTGCCCTATTTCTTTTCTAGAAGCCATATTACTTCACTCCCAACCATAATATTAGCTATATAGCGAACATCAGGTATTTTATGACTTATATTCGCCATATAACTAACTTTTTATCAGAAAAAACCTATAGGAAAGTAAAATTCTCACTAGATAAGGTTGAAAGTGATTTTGGAGTAAAGCGTTTTGAGTAAGTTATCTCATTCTTTTTTAGGGCATGTCCTCATTTGGCTTTGCACCAAATAAATATGCAGGCTATACGGATCATAGATTTATAATTGCGTGCTAGTTTATCAAATCGAGTTGCAATAGCACGGAAATGTTTTAATCTCGCAAAAGCATTTTCAACTAAATGTCTTAATTTATATAGATATTTATCAAATTCCTTATTTGATCTCTTACTGTTTGATCTCAATGGAATAATGGGAATCATATTCTTGTTCTTGTTCTTGTTCTTGTTCTTGTTCTTGTTCTTGTTCTTGTTCTTGTTGGCACATATTCTAATGTGCTTAGCATCATACCCCTTGTCAGCAATAAGATAAGTTGCCTCGCCTACAATATCAATCAGTTGTTTTGCAACTTGACTGTCGTGGACGTCACCCCCAGTGATTTTAAAATCAATCGGTAATCCATTCGCGTCGGTTGCAAGATGTATTTTTGTTGTTCGTCCACCGCGTGATTGTCCAATTGCTCTTTCGAAACCATGCCGAGCTCCACTTGCATGTTGATGCACGCGTATGTAGCTTCCATCAATGAATACCCATTCCTGATCCAGAATGCCTCGTAATCTAAAAAAAATTTATCCCATAATCCCTTACTTGCCCAGCGATTAAAGCGATTGTAAGCAGTTTGCCAAGGGCAAAGTTCTTGAGGAATATCACGCCATGTCGCACCCGTACGTAGTTTCCATAAAATGGCTTCCATGATATTTCTACTGTTTTTTGAACAGTAACAACCGTGTAATCGCATAGTATCTTGAATTTGCTGCCAAATATCATCGGTGAGAAGAGTACGTGCCATTGAAAAAATATAGAAATGAAAAGAGCTTAAAGCAGGATTTTAAGTATTTAAAACCAATTCTTCAAATGAGGACACGCCCTAGTACACGTAAGTGGTTTTTTTATATGGTGGGCCCAGACAGACTTGAACTGTCGACCAACGGATTATGAGTTGATTCTCTCACAGTAGAGTACATGCAGTATTGTTGCTGTGGTTTCAGACCCGTCATGCTACGAGCGATCACTAGTCAAACAGGGTATATAAAAGAATAATCAGGCCCATCAAAATGTACGGACATAAGTACAATGCCAAGGCAGCAGGCCAAGTCCAATCCCATCCATAATGTACCCCAAGCACACCCACAGTCGTGCCGACAACAGGAATCCCCGCTGTAATAATCGCCACGATTATTCCGAATACACCATGCCAATCAAGTACCTCATTGAAATAGGTATAAACTCCAAAAAACTGAATAATGGTGATTATCCAATAAGCTAAAAACTTAATTACTTTCATTACTCCACCACCCCATCAGAACTCATCCCATTTAAACGATCCATTCCATCAATGTTTTGTCATTTGATGTTATGAACCCTCTCAATGTGTCAAAGGAGATGTTTAAATCTCATCTCCTTCTCAGTTCTGCATTCATATCAGCTTAGCTCAAATAGAAAAACCAGAAAGCTATCAACACGCCCAGTGAAAATAGTGCAGCAAACAGGGTGAACCATGAATGTGATTCGGCTCCCCAGAACATCCGTTTTGCCAGCCATTTTTTAAGCAGAACACTATTCAGTGTCAGCGCTGTCAAATGCAGCAACACACTGGCTAAAAACAGATTGGCAAAGAGTTCATGAATTTCTTTTAAAGTGTGGCTATAGGTATAGTCGGTCAAAAAGCCGGCCAGCACCGTTAAAGGTAGCAGGAGAAAAATACCCAGTATGCTGAGCTGAAACAGGCTGGAACTGGCTGCTTTTAAAAATGTTGGCGAAATCCATTGCTGCGGCTGTGCCCAATAACGCTGCACAAAGGGCTTGATCACCTGCAATCGTCTGCTTGGCCCTGAAGGCTGAGTATGAGCCAGTCGGGGAGCGCCAAACTGCCATAAAATTCTTAATATCAGACTGATTCCGAGGGTATAGCCAAAGGCCATATGGATTTGATGCCATTCTTCTGCATCCCCGGTCAGATAAGCCCCGGTAAAACTCAACATGATGACAATATGCAGAAACCGGATCAGTAAATCCGTTGAAGAAGTGGTTGTACGCTGAAGCATAAGAAACCTGTGCTGACTTTATTTTAAATACAGCATAGCAAATCAAGCTGAGTTGAATCTTAAGATACAGCCAAAAAAAGTGCGCTGGTTGAAGCACACTTTTTAGTATGAGGAAATGTTATCAAGATCAATAGTATGAGGCCTCAATCATCAGTTTTTCTTGTGATTTATCGACCTGTTATTCCATCAGCTTGATTCTAAACTCGGCAGGACTGCCAGTGACCCGTATCCAATCAGCTGGAAAACTCTTTAAAGGCATCCAGTGCATTTGCAGCATACATCAATGAAGGCCCACCGCCCATATATACTGCAACACCTAACAGTTCTTCCAGTTCTTGCAGGGTCATCCCCATTTTGACCAAGGTTCTGACATGAAAACCGATACAACCATCACAACGCGATGCGACACCAATTCCCAAAGCAATCATTTCCTTGGTTTTGGGATCAATCACGCCGTCACGCATAGCCGTCTGGGACAACTGATTAAAACTTTTCATTAAATCAGGTGAATCCTGAGTTAAAGTTTTTAAACTGCCTGAAATGTTCTGGGTTAATTCTTTGTATTTCATTACTGCCTCTCACATTAAACAATCAACAATACGGTTTTTCATCTATTTAACGGCTTATTTTTCTACCGGATAGCCCTGCTCCAGCCAGGCCTGATAACCGCCATGCACAGACTTGACCTGGGTAAAACCCATATTCTGTAAGGTATCGGTTGCCAATGCGGAACGTCCACCCGTGCCACAGATCAGATAAATCGTCTGATCTTTAAGATGTTCCAGTGCCTGCAAGGTATCGCAATGATGGCTCGCCACAGGATGCTGGTGAATTCTCATTTCTAAAACACCACGAGGATAATTCACCGCACGGTCTATCGCTGCCGCCTGAAATTCATCCGGTTCCCGAACATCAATCAGAATGGTTTTATGGTTTTTCATCGCTTCAAACAGTTCAGCTACACTCACTTCCTGAATTCGGCTTTTTGCATTCTGGATCAATTGCTCTGCAGTTTTCATCATTTTCATTCTTCCTCAGCCATTAAAATCATATTCATATTTTATAAACTATGATCAGGTAGATTAAAAGCGGTTTAGTTTAAATTCCCAACCAGCTGTTTTAGCCCATGAGTGCTGAATAGATTAAATACATCGCCACCCCAATCACGGTCGTGGCAAAAATTTTCTGCACCTGATGACTGTCTATCCGGTGCATCGCACGACGTCCTATTAACATGCCCACAATACAGGCCAGAACGAAAGTCAGCGTGACCGAAACAGGGTATTGAAAGCCATCCAGTACGTGTACAGAAATACTGACACCGCCAATCAGGAAAATAATCATCAGCGAAGTTGCAACGATGCTGCGCATATCCAGGTCAGTCACTTTACGCAGTGCCGGGACAATCACGAACCCCCCACCCACTCCAAGCAAACCGGTCAGCAGACCTGCAACGACCCCAATAGCGCCGAGAGACAATGCTGTTTTCATATTCCAGATCAGGCGACCAGTCGTTTGATTAACCTTGCACAGTGCATTTCCATGATCATGGACCTTATTAAAGAATATCCGGTAAGCGATGATCAGCATCACCAAACTGAAAGCCAGCGTGAGCCATACAGGAGAGATAATTCCAGCCAAATGCACGCCATAACGCGCTGAAGGAATACTGATCAGTGCAATCCAGAGCGCGGCACGATAACGTACGATGCGCTTGGACAAACCTTCAAATGTTCCAACCAGTGCTGATAGAGTCACTGCCAGCAAGCCTACAGGTGCAGCCTGTGCTACCGTCCAACCCTGACTTGCCATCAGTGCCGGTACAGCCAGAATACCACCACCCGCACCGGTTAAACCCAGCAAGCCACCGATGGCCAGCCCTTCCAGTATCAACCACATCACACCTATACCTCTCTTGACTCCAGTGGTTCAACCAAAGAACCTACTGGTTTAATCCTGAAACTTGCCTATTTGAAGTAATTCAGCGGAAGCTTTAAATAAGAAACCCCATTCTCTTCCGGTTCAGGGAACTGTCCTGCTTTCATGTTGATCTGAATTGAAGGCAGAATCAGTTTGGGCATACTCAAACCTGCATCACGCTTGTTACGCATCTCGACAAATTCAGCTTTGCTCGTGCCATGATGAATATGAATATTGCGGTTTTTTTGCGTCTGGATATCCGTCTCACACACATAGCGATCACGCGTTTCTGGCAAATAGTCATGGCATAGAAATACCCGAGTACTTTCCGGCAATTCGAACAGGCGTTGTACCGAATCAAAAAGTATGGCTGCACTGCCGCGAGGAAAGTCACAACGTGCCGTGCCATAATCCGGCATAAACAAGGTATCTCCGACAAAGACCGCATCACCGATAACATAACTCAAGCAGGCCGGTGTATGTCCAGGGGTGGGAATGTTATAGGCTTCGATGGAACCAATCTGGAATTTCTCATCATCCTCAAACAGGTAGTCAAACAGCTGCTGGGCATTCCATTGCTTGATATCCAGATGGTAGATCGCAGCAAAGGTTTCCTGAACCATCGCAATTTTCTGGCTCATGGCGATCTTGCCCCCGAGCGCAGCTTTGAGATACTGCGCTGCAGTCAAGTGATCGGCATGGACATGGGTTTCCAGAATCCACTCGACGGTTAAACCTTGCGCTTTGACATAGGCAATGATCTGATCGGCATGTGTGGTCGAGGTGCTGGCAGATGCAGCATCATAATCCAGCACACTGTCAATAATTGCACAGGCTTTCGTTGAAGAATCACTCACCACATAACTGAAAGTATTGGTATCTTCATGGAAAAAGTCTTTTACAACAGGGAAATTTGACATGGTTAAGCTCCTGCCCACTTACGGTGAATCAACACGCCTGCAAGCATCGCGACAATAAAATACAGAACCTGATAATGCCCAAGACCAATCAAGGTAAAACTTGGTGCAGGACATATCCCGGCAATCCCCCAACCGATACCAAAGAGCAGGCTGCCCGAAATCAGTTTAGGATCAATCTTGTTATTCTTTGGCAAATCGATCGGTTCATTAAAGATCGTTTTCGGTGCCTGACTGCGTAGCGCTTTTTGAAAGGGAATAAATGCCACAGCAATTGCACCCATCATCACAAAAGCCAGGCTGGCATCCCAGTCGCCAAACAGATCCAGAAAGTCGAGCACTTTTTCCGGATTCGACATCCCAGAGACCATCAGCCCCACAGAGAACAAACCGCCGAAAATGAAAGCCAGAAAATTCTTCATTTAGAAAGCTCCTGTGATATGGCGAATGATATAAACCGTAACAAAACCGGCGAACATAAAGCTCATGGTGGCCAGGATAGAACGCTTCGATAAACGGCTCATCCCGCAAATTCCATGACCACTGGTACATCCTGAACCCAGGCGCGTACCAAAGCCAACCAGCAGACCCGCGATGATCATCATCAGCGGACTGGTGTTCAACTCGATCTCGGGCTGGACAAAAAATCCATAAATAAAGGGCGTGACAATCAAACCTGACATAAACCAGATTGCAGGGGTTTTAAACACGGTCTGTGGATTCAGTACCTGTCCAATCAATCCGCTGACCCCTGCAATACGGCCATGCACATAGAGATAGCCGACTACCGCTACCCCCAGTAATAATCCGCCGAGAAATGCGATGAGAAAATCATGCATAGTAAATCTACTCATTTACAATATATATTTTTATATTATATAATAAATATAAATATTCAAGCGAAAATGCTGATTTTTTTGTATCTCATCATGGCTTATCAGGACACCTACATGAACCCTGTACCGTTAAAAGCACAAATAGACTTTTCACAAGTTGATTTGGTCAGTGATTGTCTGAAAGTTTTATCCAACCCTGACCGTCTTAAAATTCTCTGTGTCTTGGTCGATGGCGAGCTGAATGTACAGCACATAGAACAACGTACGGATATCCACCAACCTACCTTGTCACAACAGCTGACTGTATTAAGAAACAGCCAGATCGTATCAACACGACGGGAAGGCAAACAGATTTTTTATCAATTCAGTGATATACGGGTGCTAAAAATCATGCAGACCCTATATGAAGTGTACTGCAGCCACGATTGTGATTGATATAACTCCCGTTATTTAAAACCTACTTAAACCTACTTACGTGGGTTTAATGTTTAATTCCTACTTCATCATCAAGAACCAATTGCTATTGCGCTTGGGATTACCTCAATTCCATAGGCTGTCACGGTGTAACTC
>NZ_VPCP01000100.1:0-8952 GCF_013418145.1 Acinetobacter sp. YH12201
GTTCAAATGGCTATTCTACGTTTGATTGGTTTTGGAAAAAAAGAAGAATTTAAGAAAGTGCTAGCAATTTTAAGAAAGAAAAAGCCTGATAGGACAAGGATCCTATGAAATTTGTCGTGTACAGAGACATTTTGGTATAAAATATAACGAGATGGCTGCATACTCAATGTTAACTTGGCAAACATTGCACGAGATAGATCTTCTTGGCGTTGTACCGGATTTTTCGAAAGCTCCACTCCCACAAATTTTACAGAAAATTTAGGTGTAAATTCGAACTTTTTATTTTTAGGTATTGAGTCTTGGTCATATAAATCTGTATTTCTAACTAACTCAAAACGGTCCACACTATGTACAATCCATACTGGTCGTGCTATGTAAAGTGTATATGCTCCATATAAAAGTGTAATTATTTGCAATATAAAAATACAGATTAAATCAAATTTCAATGATTTCTTTTTAGACTTATACACCAAAAAAGTAAGGGAAGGTCCTATGATTAAGCTTGTAAGCATAATAAGGCTAACGATGTTCCAAAAACCGACCGCATTAGCGAGTGGTGCTGCGTAACTCCCCCAACAAAATACAGCAAGCATTATCACGTATATAACGAAGGTAAAGACCAAGTGATAAAGTGCGACTCTTAATCTATTTCTCATATATCATAACCCATAAAAAAAGCCGATAAAATCGGCTTTTTTGCTTCAAGCTGAATTATTTACATTCAGAAGGCACATATTTCGCTGGCATAGTACCACGAGCTTGTGCAGCAGTTAAACCACGAGATACAGCCGTTGCTGTACCTATCGAGCCACATGCCCATTGTAATGTTTCACCATTGCTGACAGTAGTAGCAGAAAGAACGGTTGATGTACCACTTACATTAATATAAGGAGTTAATTTAATAGTTTTACCCTGTGCTTCTGTTGGTAGGCTTGCATCTGTTGATGAAGTGATTGTAATTGCTCCAGTATTACGAGTACCAACAACGCTTGCCACATATTTACTTGTTACTGGAGAAGCAGCAATACTTGTTACAGCACCATTCACCCCAACAATACCACCGCTTTGGAAAGCTTCACTAATTTCAGCTTTAGCAGCCGAGCCAACACTTAGCATTTCTGTAACTTTCGCACGTACAGTATAGTTTTGGTAAGCTGGAATTGCTACAGCAGCCAAAATACCGATAATCGCCACAACGATCATTAATCTTTTTCATTCCATAAGTTACTTTGTATGGACATGCATCAACCAACTGAATTATATTGATTTATTCTAATTATAATTTTGTCCATATAGACAGACCTTTTAAAAGACAAATTTTTCTAATTTGTCCATATCAAAATTTTTGATGAGATTACGTTAGCTCGCCTTAAATATTATGTTCTTGCTATAGTTGATCTGAATTAAGGAAAAGTATGAATACCGAATATGGTAATACGTTTTTTTGAGGTATTTTCAAAAATTCTTCAAATCCTAACACCCCACTTAGTATTTTTAATTTACACATATTGACATACTTCCAACAAAACTAACATTTTTTGTCACATATAAACTCACACGAAATTAATTAAAATAAAACTTATTTAGATAAATTTCATAAACTTATAAAAAAATAAGCAATTGGCATAATTAATGCTATAAATTAAACAGCTAACAGGCTTTATTAAAAACAAATTGGAGAATGTCTATGAATACACAGAAAGGCTTTACGCTGATCGAACTTATGATTGTGGTTGCTATTATCGGTATTTTGGCAGCTGTAGCGATTCCTGCATACCAAAACTATACAGTTCGTGCAAAAGTAACAGAAATGATTGCTGCGGGTGCTTCTGCTAAATCAGCAGTTAGTGAAGCTTATCAAAGCAATGGTTTAACAGGAGTTAAAGCTGCTGCAACTGCGCTTGCAACTGAACAAAAAGCGGGAACGACAGCAAGTAAATATGTAAGTAAAGTTGTAATTACACCAGCTTCAGGTATAGTTACTGTAACCTCCGCAACAGACGGTGATATTTCTGGTTTACCAACTGATGCATTGAGTAAAACTCTCGTTTTAACTCCTTATATTGGTACAACTGATTTAGCAAGTGCAACAACTGGTGGAAGCATTGATTGGGTATGTACTTCTAAGACTAAATCAACAGCAACAGCTCGTGGTTTTACTACTGCAAAAGCAGGTACAATGCCTGATAAATATGTTCCTGCTGAATGTAAATAATTTATTTATAATGTGAAATAATAAAACGCATCGTAAGGTGCGTTTTTTATTTTTAGAGTTCAAAGGGTTATATTATGGTAAAAAATGATAAATATCTTTTAGGAATGGCCGGCGAATTTAATGTTTGTGCCGAGTTAATGAGGAGAGGATTTTCTGCTTCTATTACATATGGAAACTCAAAAAAAGCAGATATAATCGTACTGAATGATGATCAGATTAAAATGGTAGAAGTTAAAACAACATCTAATCAAAAATGGGTACTGGGTAAAGTACCACAGACTTCAAACAAAATTTGGTGTTTTGTTTACTTTCCTCAAGATTTAGAACAAAAAGCAGAATACTTTATTATCCAACAAACTGATTTATCTAGAATTGTAGCAGAAATAGATATGGAATATAGAGAAAAATTTCGAAACAAAAATGGTAAAGAACTGAGTAAAGGTGTTGCCAGTATCAATCAAAAAGAATTATTGCAATATAGAAATGCATGGCATTTTTTTAATAACTAATTTATTAGCGATAGTTAAATTTATGTTGATACAATTAAAACATTATGAAATTGAAGATTTTTTATGTATTAATAAAGAACAATTAAAGAAGTTAGCTATATAAAAAGGATTATGATAATGTCTAAACGCCTTAAATTTTTCCTCGGTCATTTAACGATTTCAGCAATCATTGCATTGCTGGTGATTTGCGTGGTTTTCCTACTCTGGTATCCTGCACCACTTGCCAAGGCGGTGGGCGTTACCCATATTTTCCTTATGATGCTGGCAATTGACGTCATTATTGGTCCGGTTTTGGGTTTATTAGTTTATAAAGAAGGCAAAAAAACCTTAAAAATGGATTTGGGCATTATTATTTTACTGCAATTATCTGCATTGGGTTATGGTGTTTATAGCATTGAGCAAGGTCGTCCGGCATGGATTGCCTATGTGGTGGATCGTTTCGAACTGGTTAGAAAAAATGAAATTGTCGATGAAAATATTACAAAGGCATTGCCACAATATCAACATCCTGCATGGTTAAAACCGCAATATGTGATGGCTCAACGTGGCAAAACAAATGAAGAAAGAAATAATGATCTTTTTGCGGAAGCTTTAGGTGGTATCTCAATTGCACAACGTCCAGAACGCTATACCGATATTTTAACTGCAAAAACACAAATCCAGCAACGTATGCAAAAACTGGATCAGCTCAAACAATATAATGATGAAAAAAGTGTTGCGGATATCTTGGCAAAATATCCACAAGCTGTTGGCTGGGTGCCGTTAAAAGCGATTGCTGTGGATATGACAGTATTGCTGGATGAACAGGGCAATGTCGTGAAAATTGTCGATTTAAGACCGTGGTAATAATTTTAACGACATATTTTTAGCCCATTTATTAAAAAGCCACTAAGTTCACAAACTGAGTGGCTATATCAATCAAATAGTCCGAGCACTTTGCCTCAACTCAAAATTCTCCAACAGCAATGAATTAAACTTTTCCAAAAGTTTTTCATAATCAGCTTGTAACTGTTCATAATCACTTTTCACTTTGGCAGACTTAGCTTTTACCTTAGCAATTTGCTGTGTAGGAGATAGAATATTTTGTGCCACTTCTTATGCTGCAAACTAACTTGCATCAATTAATATAGCATGACAGCTCTTTTTAATTAAATAACGTTTAAAGTCAGATTTTAATATCACTTAGCTGATCACATAAGCATATTAATTATTAAAAATAATATTAATATATTCAAAAACACTTATTTAATTAAATTTTTATTATACAATTATTTTAAGTTTGCTATAATTAAAATTTCTTTTAAACTAAAACTTGGGCAGAGTAAAACTTGAAGTGCGACATAAACCACCTAATTAATTTAAAGGGTTTATGGAGTATATAAAATTGTCATACCATCATCTTAACTTTGAAGATCGTACTGCATTAATGCTTGAATCAAGAAAAGAAGGCTTTTCACCCAGAAAATTTGCTGAACTTATTAAAAGACATCCTAGTACGATCTATCGTGAACTTAAAAGAAATAGCATCAATGACGTTTATCAAGCCCGATATGCTTCTGATCACACCTTCGCTAGACGTAGACGTGGTCATAGAAAACTCAAAATCGATTCAATCCTTTGGAAATTTATTGTTGAAGCGATCCGTTGTTTATGGTCTCCTCAGCAAATAGCAAAGCGTTTAAAGACATTTCCTGATTTGGATCAAACAATGAATGTAAGCCATACAACGATTTACTCAACTATACGAGCATTACCAAAGGGTGAGTTGAAAAAAGACTTATTATCCTGTCTGCGTCATGAAAATAAAAAGCGAAAAGCTAACGGTGAACCTAAAAAAGATTCTATATTACAGGATATTAAAACTATTCATGAGCGCCCAGCCGAAGTTCAAGAAAGAAAAATACCGGGTCATTGGGAAGCCGATTTAATTAAAGGTAAAGACAATAAAAGCTCGATAGCAACACTTATTGAACGAAATACACGGCTCTGTATCTTGGCAACATTACCTGATGCAAAGGCAGAATCCGTGCGCAAGGCTTTAACTGAAGCTCTGAAATATTTACCTGCAGAACTGCGTAAAACGTTGACCTATGACCGTGGACGTGAGATGTCAGAACATAAAAAACTCGAAGAAGATTTAGGCATAGATGTATATTTCTGTGACCCACATTCACCCTGGCAAAAAGGCACATGCGAAAATATGAATGGTTTAATTAGGCAATATTTACCTAAAGGGATTGATTTAAATCAGGCAGATCAGCATTATTTAAATCAAGTTGCCATGTCACTGAATACTCGTCCTAGAAAAGCGTTAGACTGGCTTACACCATTAGAGAAGTTTGCTCAGCTTGTTGATTATCATAAGGCTTTTGAAACTGTCGCACCTCATGTTTGAATTCGCCCTACAATCTTAACATTGGTATTAATAAAGTTGATCGTTGCATTGACCTATTAAGAAAAGATTATAAATAATTAGTCATATTTTATTATTTTGTCCATATCAGCTTACTTATGGAAACTTAGTTTTATATGGACACTTATGGAGTATCAATAAGAGTAAAACCCTTTTGCATAGATTTCATAACATTCTCCACAAATGTTTTTTGTTTATTTATAAGCTTTGTAAAGCTAAAGTAGCTTATTTTATATATAGCACTAAATGTGCCAAGACCGATTATAATAAAATTAACAGAAAAAACAGCACTTTAAAAAAATAAAATTGTTACAACGTAGTTTTAATGTTTTTTTTAGTAAAAAAGTGACGATTTATGTCACTAATCCACCTATTTTCTAACGCAAAATAATCGGCTCATTCCCCAATTCATTATTTTTCTCTTGAACTGATTGAGTATAAAATTGATTAAGCACTTCCCCAATATTCATTACACCTGTTACTACAGCCAACCTAAACTGCTTCTGAGCCAACTGGGCAATGATATTTTGGCAAATTTCATCCCAAACTGCTTGTTCAGTTGCTTTCTGAATCCCCCGATCAATCAAAATTTCAACTTTACATTCACATAAATTAATATATAAAAGTACACCACTATTATATTCAGTATCCCATACCCCAAGTTCTGCAAACAGCTGACGAGCACGCATGCGAGTGGTTTGAAAATAGGCATGATTTACAGGAAGATGACCTTCAATCACCACCTGAATTTCCCCAATATGACCACACTCAGCCTCGCTAACTGCCTGAGCGATGGCTGCCTGATCCTGTTTGGAGAAATATCGTTTGGTTGCAGGCATATATAAAAAATGCTTTAGCCAACGCTTAAAACTTGGCTGATTCACTTCTGCTGTTTTAGCTTGTGTGACAATCTCTGTCGTATCTGTTGTTGTTACCATGATCCTGATGCTCCTCCTCCACCAAAGCCGCCACCGCCTCCACTAAATCCACCGCCACCGAAGCCCCCCCCTCCTCTACCACCTCCACGACCGACAGATGAAAGTACCAGCTGAAAAATGGTTTGCGCAATTGCAGTAATGAGTAAAAAGAAGATCCCTACGCCAATCAATAAACTGGTAACCAAGCCAGCCCCATTGACCAGTCCAGCCACCGTACCCGCGACAGCTGCTGTAGAAGCACTTAAAGGTTTGCCTACAATAAATGAACCAATAATCCCGGCAATTAAAATAAACAAGGCTGTACTCAAGGTTTTCTCTTTGGCCTGTTGTTCATGTAAGGCCTTTTCTTGCCGTTCTTTCAGTTCCTGTACTGCATTGGCGGCAACTTCAGGATCCATATTTAAAATCCGTTCAATTTCAGCCAAACCAGCATCAATACCTTGTGCATATTGAGCCTGTTTAAAATAAGGGGTAATTTGATTACGAATGATTCGGCTTACGACAATATCAGGCAGTACACCTTCCAGACCATAGCCAGTTAAAATCTGGATACGTCGGTCATTCACCGCAATCGCCATGAGTAGACCATTATCCTGTTTTGCAGATCCAAGTTGCCACTTCTCAGCCACCTGCATGGCGAAATCAAAAATATATTCCTGTCCCGTCGTTGGGACGATCACCACACCAATTTGAGCCTTGCCCTGTTCATGCAGCTTGATAATCCTCTGACTGATCTCCTGCTTTTCACCCGCACTAAGTAAATTAGCCTGATCCACAACCGGTTCATTTAAAGTCGGCAGTCCACGGATAGCCTCACCTTGGGCCATATCATTGGCAATTTTCGGCTGCTGAACGGGTGTCTGTAATGAAGGTTTTTGCTGCTTTTGATTGGCTTGTTGCTGCTCCTGAATGACTTTCCCTGCAATCACGGCATCTTCATGATCCGTGGCTGTTGTCACCTCACTTAAAGCAAATGGACTGGACAATATTGCACAACACAAAACCAGCAGTTGCACAATGAGAGCGAGAGTACTTTTATTTTCTGGAGCAGACATCAGCGCACCCTTTTTTATGCAGCTACCCAATTAATCAAATGAAACCTTAGGCGCTGTTTGTGCACCCTGTTCGGCACTGAAATTCGGTTTCGGATTCATACCGATGACTTTAGTCGTCATCACTTGCGGGAACTGCCGTGAATAGGCATTAAAATCTTGAACTGAGGCAATATAACGGTTACGTGCCACCGCAATGCGGTTTTCAGTCCCTTCCAGCTGCACCTGTAAATCACGGAACTGCTCGTTCGCCTTTAAGTCAGGATAATTTTCTGAAACTGCAATTAAGCGTGATAATGCACTGGTCATCTGTGCCTGAGCTTGCTGATATTTCTGGAATAAAGCCGGATCTTCCAGCACTTTTTTATCCACTTTTAAACCTGCCACGTTAGCACGTGCCTGAGTGACTTCAGTTAATACCTGCTCTTCATGCTTGGCATAACCTTTTACCACATTAACCAGATTAGGCACCAAATCGGCACGACGTTGATACTGGTTTTGCACTTCTGCCCAGGAAGCCGTAACCGCTTCATCCTTCACCTGTAAAGTATTATAACCACAGCCTGATAGGCTCAAAGTAGTGCTTAGCGCCAAAATAACAAACGTTTTCTTCATAAGATTCATTGAAATATTCCTCTATTATTTATTTGTATTTGTTTAAATATTTTTTCATTCTATCGGTATTTTCTAAAGCTTATGTAGTTTTTTAATGAATTTTTTGTCCAGTTGAACATCAAACACCATCATTCATTAAATCGGATAATGTTCATGGGCATGATAGTATTTATGCTGAATACTATTAGACAAAAAAACAAGCGACGGAATCATCTGCATTATTCCACCCCTCACAGCATAACTGAGCTGCTCAATCCTCTAGAACCAGAAATATCAGGCTGAGATGCAAAAAATCCGATACCAAATATGGCACCGGATTATTTCTTAACATTCTTGGCACTAAGCTGATCAATGAAGATCCCTTTTATGAGACACGAATGCCCGTAATGCAATAATTAACAATTATTGATAACCATCTTCCGTTTTATCTACTTCAATACGGTAAAGTTTAGTGCCATTCTTAGCATATACTAAACGGCCTGCATTCTTATAATACGTTTCTAAACGATACTGATCTTGAGAAAACATGCCTGCAACTGGAATCCAAGCCTTACCTGTTTGGTAGTTTTTTTGATCTGATGGCATGCCAACCATATCTTCGACTTGGCGTTTAGACATGCCAATCTTCAAGTTTGCAAACTTCGAGTTTTTATAGTCTCCTCTGATCTCTCCAGTATAGCTACCATCAATCGAAGCCACTTTTACAGTATTACCTGAAGCAGAAGAAGG
The DNA here is from genome assembly GCF_013418145.1 of Acinetobacter sp. YH12201. NCBI lineage: Bacteria > Pseudomonadati > Pseudomonadota > Gammaproteobacteria > Moraxellales > Moraxellaceae > Acinetobacter > Acinetobacter sp. YH12201. Next base: position 8,472 of record NZ_VPCP01000100.1, read on the forward strand.
GGTCTGTTGAGATAAGTTTTTTGAACCTGATGGAGCTGGCAAAGAAGAACATGCCATTAAACTTAAACTGCTGACAAGAATAAAAATATTTTTCATTTTTTAGCCTTATTACTATAGGAAATTTTAAGAAAATTGTGAAGTAATTCTAAGGAAAATTAGTGCCTTAATATATAGCTTTTTATACCAAAAGTAAAAAACAAGAAGCTGTAGCATATTATCTTTTTAACACTTCAATCTCATTACTTTAAACAAAGTGCAAGATGAGGTGGGAAGCTACTCACGCAATATCTTTCTCCTTCAACGAAACTCATGCTCTGAAAAACGTACTTTTCCTTAAAGCAAGAATGTTAATTTACCCGAATTACGGATAAGAAAACCGCTTGAAAAAAAGATGGTTAGAGCCATTTAGAAAGTTACTACACAAACCAAAGACTCTAACCACCATGTTTGATTTTACAGAAATCTTCTGTGTTATTGATGA
>NZ_VPCP01000009.1:0-58881 GCF_013418145.1 Acinetobacter sp. YH12201
AACCATGGAAAGATACAAAGAGTAGCTCGCTAGAGCGAAATGAATTACTTCGAACAGTTAAACGTTTAGGCAGGACACTATGGAAAAAATGGTCAGGCTATCATCGGCGAAGTTTGGTTGAAACTAAGATGCATTGCATCAAATTATTAGGAGATAAACACAGTGCAAGGAGTTTTGATAGCCAAGTGAATGAGATCCATGCACGTGTAGCAGTCCTTAATAGATTTACGGAATTAGGTCGACCACTTACCCAAGTTACGCCTTAAATTTGGCTCAATTAGGGGCGCTTTGCATTTCAAATCTTTGTGCAACAAAGCCCATCTGTTCTAGAAAATGCTTTAAATTGTCTAAAATGGTGAGTGCATCCGTTTGCTGATTTTTCGCTATGTCATTGAGTGCTTTTGAATGATTGAAACTATTTTCAAGCTGACGTTTGACCTGATTCACCTCTAAATGATGACCTGCCGCGCTATCTTGTTTATGTGTGGAAATGAGCAAACCTTCACCCGCCCGAACAGCACCCCAGTGATCCGTTCTTAGCTCAAAACCTTCACCACGACCCTCACTGGCCTCAGCAGCTTTGGGATGGCTAAGATGTCCCAAATTCAGCTGACTTGCGCCATGGCTACTCTGTAACTGGCTACTGATCTGTCCAGAGGTATCATCAAAACGCAATTGGTTAAAACCCGACCCACCAACTTCCTGCGAGCGGATACCACTGAGCTTTTTGGTCTCCGGTAACTGCCCTTTGCCATCAAACATGGTCTGATGGCGTTCCGCTTCATGAATCCGCCCCACCACAAAAGGCCGGTCCACATCCCCCTCAAAGAAGTCAATTACCACAATTTCACCAATCCGTGGATGAAAACGCACACCATAACCTTCACCTGCCCACGGGGTCAGGACATCCACCCAGGCTGAATCGCTATCATTGTCATTGCTGCCGGCTCCGCCATCATGTCCATGATCCTCGTCACGGGTAAACAAAAAGCGGACTTTTATTCGCCCCCACTGATCGACATAAATACTTTCCCCTTCCGGACCGACTACTCTGGCACGTTGCGGATACGCTACAGGTCGGTGATTTAGGGGATGAAATTCAGGCACTACGGCAATATTGCGGCGCACCAGATACAGCTCATTCCCCTGTCGTTCCTCACCCTGCTGCTGCCAACGGCTTAAACTCAACAAGCTATCGACTTGCCGATGGATGTCTTTCGGCAAATTATTCTGATTATAAAAAGACTTGCCTAAAATCAGGAATTCTTTGTCTGAACCCGAATGCTGGTCAATTTCAGGATGGCCGAGCAATTCAAACCAGTAGCCGACATGAGCATCACGTACACTGCTCTGGGCAGTAAAATATTTGGCCTGCAAGTCTTGGTACTGGCTCAGTTGCCTGTTCAGTTTTTCCAATTGCTGGTTGTTTGAGACAGTACTTTGATCCGTACCCGTTAAGTCAGGTGTCCATGCGGGGCTAATGCTCCATGCCTGTTCCAGACTTAAACTTGCATTGTCCTGTACATCACTATGCTGATGCTTGCTCAACTGGGAATAGGGTTGCTCCTGAGACAGCAGACTGGCTTGCCAGCGCTGAGCCTGAACGGCGGTCGATTGCAAAGCGCGTTTGGCAATAAAACTGGTGATGCTGTCAAACGCTTCTGCGGCATGGCTGCGATGAAAGCGCACCGATCTTCTTTTTAAGGCATTAAACTGATGATTCTCATCAATCAAACATAATTTTTGCGCCTGAATACCTGCTGCCGAGCTGGCAACGACATGCTCGGCTTCATCAATCAGCCAATTGATGCCTTCGCTGCGCCACAGTCGGGTGAGAAATTCATAATCGGTTTCATTAGCCTGCATCACAAAAGGACGCACATCATATTCTTTGCTCAGGCCTTGCATATTTAAACTGAGACTGGCTGCAAACAGGTCACTTTTGCTTTGCCATTCCTTAAACAGGATTTCGCTAATCTCACGCACGCTTTTGTTCATAAACACGCGGCTGTTACGGCGCTTGTGCCACAGTGCCGTTGCATCTTCAAAGGTCAGTTTATACAGGGTCAGTGCACCATCGCTTTGCCCCTGACTGGCAGCAGTAATTACCCCAGTCATCCGGGACAACTCGCCTGCATCGGTCACCTGATCAACCGCTACTAGTCCGCCAATAAATTGTTTTAAGGGAATATAAGCATGCGTCGACAGACATATCAGTTCAGCTTTTAGGCCCTGATTGATGCGGTGCTGCCCTTCAATACGTTGAATAAAGACCTGAGAATTTAGCAATTCATTGGAAAACTGGATGTGCAGGGCGCGCTTTTGCAAACTCAAGCCCATACTGTCCATCAGCGTATGGATATTTTTAAACATCATGATTTATTATTTTTATAGGGTTATTTTAATTTGAGACGCATTCTAGAAAATGTTGTTTTTTTAGTCCAGTAGGTTTTTTGTTAATTTTATCCATTGGCGTAATTCAGTTAAATGGATGAAATTAGATAAAAATGTGCAGAGCTTAAGTCCATCCTTTTATTCTGCTGTGCTGCGCTTGCTGCTACACTGAACAGCATAAGAATATTGAAGAGTTCGGGTCATGCTTGAGATTCATTCCAAACTACCGGCACAGGGTGTCACCATTTTCAGCGTGATGACCGCGATGGCACATCGCCTGAATGCCTTAAATCTTTCCCAAGGTTTTCCCGACTTTGCCGCGCCACCCGCGCTACTCAAAGCCTTAAGCCAGGCGACTCTAGATGGTTTTAACCAATATGCTCCCAGTGATGGTCTGATTTCACTGCGTGAACAGGTAGCCCAGCAATTTTTAAAACGCGATCAATTGGTAATTGATCCACTGACTGAAATCACCATTACGCCCGGAGCCACGATTGCCATTTTTGTTGCCATTCAAGCACTGATTCATGCCGGTGATGAAGTGATTATTTTTGACCCCTGCTATGACAGTTATGGACCCAGCGTTAAACTGGTGGGAGCTAAAGCTGTTCACATTCCCCTGACCGCTCCACAATTTTCAGTGGACTGGGATCGGGTGAAAGATGCCATTAATGACAAGACCCGGATGATCATTGTGAATACCCCGCATAATCCGAGCGGCGCCATTTGGTCAGGTCAGGACTGGTTAAATTTAATTGAACTGATTCGCGATAAAAATATTATTGTCCTATCCGACGAAGTTTATGAGCACCTGATTTATGACGGTCAAAAGCATTATTCAGCCTTGTCTTTTCCGGAGCTTCGCGACCGCAGCATAGTGATCGGTTCTTTTGGTAAAACTTTCCATGTCACCGGCTGGAAAACCGGATATTGCATTGCCTCACCTGAACTGATGAAAATATTCAGACAGGTCTATCAGTTCGCCAGTTTCTGCGGGGTAACACCAGTACAAATGGCACTGACCACTTTTATGCAGCAGCATCCTGAACATATTGAAGGGCTTGCAGATTTTTATCAGGAAAAGCGTGACCTGTTTAATTCAGGGCTGCGTAATTCACGTTTTCATTTTACCCCTTCACAGGGCACCTATTTTCAAAACCTGAATTACAGTGCTATCCGTCCCGATCTGGATGATGTCGAGATGTGTAAATTTCTGGCGGAACAGCATGGCATTGTTGCCATTCCGGTTTCGGTTTTTTATCAACAGTCCCCGGAAAATTTACGTTTAATCCGCTTCTGTTTTGCCAAAAAAGATGAAACCCTGGAACAGGCCTCGGCTATTTTATCGGCTGTTTAAATTCGTCATTTCCGATCAAATTCGGCCTTGGTTACGGAAAAACTAAGGCTTGTTTAAGTTAACTCAGGTAGGGTTAGCAATGATAATCAAAAGATAAAAAATAGTTACAGGACGTTCCATGCCTCCTCATCATCACTCCTTGTTTAACCAGCAAAAACTGTGGAAAACATTTCTGATTTTTCTATGGCCGTTAATTGCGACCAATATTCTGCAAAACCTGTCCGGAACCATAAATACCATTTTTGTCGGACAAATGATGGGGGTCAATGCCATTGCAGCGGTGGCGGTGTTCTTCCCGATTTTATTCTGCCTACTGGCTTTTGTGATTGGACTTTCCGCAGGTGCTACGGTATTGGTTGGACAGGCATGGGGGGCGCAAAACATTGAAAAAGTACGCTATGTGGTGGGTTCTACCCTGTTCATGACCCTCATTGGAGGTAGTATCATTGCCCTGCTGGGGGTGTTTTTTGCCGAAAACATTCTGTTGGCCCTAGGTACCGCCCCAGAGGTGATGCCCCTGTCGCTGCCTTATGTACAGTGGATGCTGGCCGGCAGTCCTTTACTGTTTGTTTATATTATCTATAGCTCGATTTTGCGCGGAGTCGGTGACAGTACCACACCGCTGATTGCCTCCGCTATGACTATTCTGATCGGGGTCCTGATCACACCGGTGCTGATTGGCGGATATTTTGGTTTTCCGAAAATGGGCATTATTGCTCCAGCGATTGCGACCGCTATCGGTTACTTGGCAGTCCTGATCTTTTTGTACATTTACCTGAATAAAAAAGGTCACCCGTTGAAGCCTGACCGTCATTTACTCAGCCATATTCGCCATCACCCGGAAATGAGTATAATTATTCTACGTTTAGGCATTCCTACTGGTGTACAAATGGTCACTACCTCAGTTGCCGGACTGGTGATTGTCGGGCTGGTCAACCGTTATGGTTCACATGCCACTGCAGCCTATGGCGCAGTCAATCAGGTCTTGAATTACATCCAGTTTCCCGCCCTATCTATTTCCATTGCCGCCTCGATTTTTGCAGCACAGGCAATTGGTGCAGAAAAATCGGATCTGCTCAATAAAGTGACCCATACTGCACTCGCTATGAATATCACCATTACCGGTGGATTGGTAGCTTTGGCTTATCTGTTCTCGAAATATCTGATGGCCTTATTTATTACTGATCCAACGGTGGTGGTACTGGGACAGCAACTGTTATTTATTGTGTTGTGGTCTATCCTGTTTTTTGGCGCCAGTGCAATTTTTGCTTCCATCATGCGTGCCAGCGGTACCGTGACCTTACCGATGCTGATTAATATTGCTGCGATTTTATTGATTGAAGTGCCCTGTGCCTATCTGTTCAGTCGATGGTGGGGCTTGCAAGGGATCTGGTATGCTTATGCATTGGCCTTTGTCATCTTGTGCATCATGCAGGGGCTGTATTACCAATTGGTGTGGAAGAAAAAGACCATTAAGGCACTGGTGTAATATTCAGCCTTTAACAGCGAAATAAATCCAAGCAAAAAACTTGTGATTGGCGTATTTCCTGCTTAATCCATATTTTTTATATGGATTTAATTTTATCGTATTTTTAAGCCTGAAAATTCCTTGTTATAACCAGCTGACAACATAAAAAACACAAGGTTTTTCTCATGGCTGAACGTAAAATCCGTCTTGGTGCTTTTATTCCAACCACTTCTCAGCATGCTGCCGGCTGGCGTCATCCGGACTCACGTCCGCAGAATCATTTAAATATTGACTATGCCATTGAGCTGGTCAAAACGGCAGAACGTGGTTTATTTGATGCCTACTTTTTGGCGGACACTTTAGCTGTACGCGGCGACTGGGGTTCCGCCACCAGCAAAGGCTGGGGTCTGGGCGATAAAGATACTGGCTTTGAACCAGTCACCCTATTCGCTGCCCTGTCTGCAGTGACGAAAAATATTGGTTTTGTCGCTACTGCATCGACCACCTATGAGCACCCATATACGCTGGCACGCAAATACGCCTCACTGGATCATATTTCCAAAGGACGTGCGGCATGGAATGTAGTCACCACAGCCTCTAAACAAGTCGCGCGCAATTTTGGCCTGTCCGAACATCCAGATGCAAAAAGCCGCTATGCACGTGCACATGAATTTATTGAGGTTGCACAGAAACTCTGGGATTCTTGGGAAGATGATGCCTTTGTATATGACAAAGTCTCTGGACAGTTTTTCCAGCCAGAAAAATTTCATGAACCTCAGCACAAGGGCAAATATTTTGAAGTGCAAGGAGCATTAAACGTACCGCGCCCGCCACAGGGCTATCCGGTAATTGTACAGGCAGGTCAGTCGGAAGATGGCCGTGAGCTGGCTGGAAAATATGCCGAAGTGATTTTTACTGCCCAGCAGAATTTAGCCGATGCACAGGAATTTTACCGTGATGTGAAAGGTCGTTTAGCTAAATATGGCCGTCATCCGGATGACCTGAAAATCATGCCGGGTGTTTCGATTTTTGTGGCAAAAACGGCAGAAGAAGCACAGGAAAAATACGATCTGTTAAACAGTCTTATTCATCCACAAGTCGGTCTGGGTCTGCTTTCCGGTTTGGCCGGCGGAATCGATCTGGAACAATATGACATCGATGAGCCTTTCCCTGAACTGGATAAAAGCTTGATCAATTTTGGCAGTCGCCAGCAGATGATGATTGATATTGCCCGCAAGCATAACTTTACCATCCGCCAACTGTATGAATATGTAGCCTCTGCACGTGGCCACTGGACGCTGGTGGGTACTCCTGAGCAGATTGTGAACCAGCTACAAGAATGGTTTGAAAATGAAGCTGCAGATGGCTTTAATATTCTGCCACCAAGTACTCCAGCAGGCCTGAACGATTTTGTTGAGCTGATTGTGCCAGAACTGCAGCGTCGCGGTCTGTTCCGTACTGAATATGAAGGTAGCACCCTTCGTGAAAACTTGGGACTGAAACGTCCGGAAAATCAGTATGTACTGGCGCAAAAACAAGCGCAGGCCTCTTAATTCAAGAACTACCCAAATGCCCTTCGGGGCATTTTTTATGTATTTTGAAATTCACCTCATTTTAATCTCATCACTACTTTGCCCCAAAGTATTCTTTTTTGAAGATCGACCTTATTTCATATAAGTACTGCATTTTTTCTACTGTTGCATTTGCAACAAAGCAACTTTTTTACTGCTGAACATTAAACACATATAAATATTATGTATTTTATATTATTGTTTTAATTATATTTTTAAAATGGCATGCATCTTGAAATAGACACTATTGAGAAAATACACTTCATAGGATAGAACAATGTCTAAGCGTCAAATTAAACTCGGTGCCTTTATTCCCACAACATCGCAACATGCTGCCGGCTGGCGTCATCCTGAATCGCGTCCGCAAGATCATTTAAATATTGATTATGCAATTGAACTGGCACGAACAGCAGAAAAAGGCTTATTTGACGCCTATTTCCTTGCCGATGGTTTATCGGTCAGTTGGGGTAATGCAAAAGAAGGCCAACGCGGTTTAGGCGACAAAGCGGTCGGTTTTGAACCGGTGACCTTATTTGCAGCCCTTTCAGCAGTGACCCAAAATATCGGTTTTATTGCCACCGCATCGACCACTTATGAAGATCCCTACATTTTGGCGCGTAAATATGCCTCGCTGGATCATATTTCCAAAGGTCGGGCTGCCTGGAATGTCGTAACCACAGCTTCAGCTGATACCGCACGTAACTTCGGACTGGAACAGCATCCTGATCCGAAAACACGCTATGAACGTGCTGATGAATTCATTGAAGTGACACAAAAACTCTGGGATTCCTGGGAGGATGATGCCTTCCTTTACAATAAGGAAAGCGGCCAATTTTTTGATGTCAGCAAATTCCACGAACCCAAACATCAAGGAAAATACTTTAAAGTTGAGGGTGCCTTAAATATCTCTCGTCCACCACAAGGCTACCCGGTGATTGTACAGGCAGGTCAATCGGAAAATGGCCGTGAACTGGCAGGTAAATATGCCGAAGTGATTTTCACCGCGCAACAAAACCTGGCCGATGCACAGGAATTTTACCGCGATGTAAAAAGCCGTCTGTTGAAATATGGCCGTCATGCCGATGACTTGAAAATCATGCCGGGTGTATCCATTTTTGTTGCGAAAACTGAACAGGAAGCACAGGAAAAATACCAGTTATTAAACAGCCTGATTCATCCCAAAGTTGGCTTAAGTTTACTGTCAGGTTTATCCGGTGGAATTAACCTGGAGAAATATGACCTGGATGCCCCCTTCCCTAAACTGGAAGATGCCGATATTAATTTCTCCAGCCGCCAGCAGATGATGATTGATATTGCGCGTAAGCACAATTTCAGCATTCGCCAGCTGTATGAATATATTGCCTCGGCACGTGGGCACTGGACGCTGGTGGGTACACCGGAACAGGTGGTCGATCAGCTACAGAACTGGTTTGAAAATGAAGCGGCGGATGGTTTTAATATTTTGCCACCGACCACCCCTGCCGGTCTGAATGACTTTGTGGAATTTATTGTGCCGGAATTACAACGCCGTGGCTTATTCCGTACCGAATATGAAGGCAAAACCTTACGCGAAAACTTAGGTTTAAAACGTCCTGAAAACCAGTATGTTGTGGCAGGTCAGCAAGTCAAAGCATCTTGATTGAAAAGCAGTTGAATATCCCTCACCCGTGAGGGATTTTTTATTTCTGGCTGTTTTAAGCAGACATTAAAAAAACCTACTTTACGCAGGCTTTTGGATAAAATAGAAGATAGGATTACCAAGCAAATTGATAATCTGAAAATTTCGCTGCCGGTTTATTATGGTGTAACTGGTCTTTTAACGGATCGCTAAAATCCGTCAAAATGTCATTTTTAATATTGTGCAAACGTACATCTTCACGTTTACGCGGATGGGCAACCGGGACATCAACAATACGTTTAATCCGGCCCGGATGGGGTTGCATCACTACTACGCGATCACCTAAAAATACCGCTTCTTCAACGTCATGGGTCACAATCACCATAGTAATTTTTTCTGCCTGCCAAATCCGCTGTAATTCGTCTTGCAGGTTCTGACGGGTTAAGGCATCCAGTGCACCAAAAGGCTCATCCAGAAATAAAATTTCCGGGCGGTTCACCAGACTGCGGGCAATCGCCACACGCTGGTTCATGCCGCCTGAAAGCTGGGATGGATAGGCATTGGCAAAATTGGTCAGATTAACCAATTGCAGATGTTCATCAATCAGCTTGTCTTCTTCAGCCCGTGTCAGCTTACTCTGATGCAGTGCTATACGCACATTTTCACGCACGCTTAACCACGGAAAAAGACGGTGGTCTTGAAACACGATCCCACGCTGTAAACTGGTGCCAAAAATCTTTTTGCCATCCACCTGAATCTGGCCTTGATAGCTATTTTCCAGTCCCACCAATAAGCGTAACAGTGTGGACTTGCCGCAGCCACTGCTGCCGACAATACTGATAAATTCACCCGGCTGGATGTCTAAATTAATATCGTCCAGCACAGTTAAAGCGTCATTGTTTTGTGTCGGATAGGTTTTGCTGAGCTGCTGAATAGATACATGGCCTGTTGCTTGCTGTGTCATCTCTCAATTCTCCTGTAAAGCTTGAGGCACTGGCGAATTAAAGCTTCGCCAGGGACACTTCCGTCGATTTGATCAACACCACAACTTCAGAACCGACTTTAAGGTCTAGGTCTTTGACTGAACGGGTACTGATAATTGAAGTAAACAGACCGGCTTTGGTTTCCACATTTATTTCTGAAACAACGTCACCTTCTAATACTTCTTGAATAATGCCTTTAAACTGGTTACGTACATTTACTGAAGTAATTGCCATTTTAATTCTGCCTTTTGTTATTTAGAGATCTCTAATATAAAACAGATTATTGATTTGCTTTATCTTGATTTATCCTTTAGTTATCCCTATTTTTTTTATCTTTTAAACAGATAAAGAATCCCAGCTTTAATTTATATCTGAAAGCGATAATCAAATACCGATATATTATTTATCATTCCATTTTAAATATTTCATGATGATTAACATTTTCAACAAGTATAAGAATCTCATGTCTATTTTAACCCACCCCAATGTACCCTCTGCCCTGAAGCATAAGCGTGCAACGGCGACGGTATTTGAAGATCCTTTATCACAGGCGCTGCTTGCCCGTATTGAACAGATTGCGCCAAGTGAAGCCAATGCGTTGATTATTGGCGACACCGGTACGGGCAAAGAACTGGTCGCCCGGCAGATTCATCAGCTCAGCCATCGTGCCAAAGGCCCGTTTGTGGCGGTGAACTGTGGCGCTTTCACCGAATCATTAGTCGAAAGTGAACTTTTTGGACACGAAAAAGGGGCTTTTACCGGTGCAATCCATACCCGTGTGGGCTGGTTTGAAGCAGCCCATAATGGCACTTTATTTTTAGATGAAATTGGCGATTTATCCCTGTCGATGCAAGTCAAATTATTACGAATTTTACAGGAACGCGAAATCGTGCGTGTCGGTTCGCTCAGGCCGATTCCAATCAATGTTCGCATTATTGCCGCGACCAATGTCGATCTGGAAAAAGCCGTACAGGACGGACGTTTCAGGGAAGATTTATTCTATCGTCTACATGTGGCTTTACTCAGAATTCCAAAGCTTGCAGAGCGTCGTGATGACATTCTGCCGCTGGCAAAACACTTTATTCAAGTCTACCAGACCGACCCGCATGCGACCCCATTGCGCCTCAGTCAACTGGCGCTCAAAAAGCTGACTTTGCACCCTTGGCCCGGCAATATCCGCGAGTTGGAAAATACCATTCACCATGCCGTTTTAGTCAGTAAAAATGGCGTGATTGAACCGGAAGATATTACTTTCTCCAGTATTCAATCGATTGCCCAGAAAACTGAACCTTTTAGCTTTGCTTCAACTGCTTCAGTGAATGGAACAATTAAGGATCTTCAGGATGCAGGACAACTTTTGGAACAGACATTTCAGCGTATTTTTCAGTCTTCGGAACAGTTTAAACAGACCAATATCAATGAGCTGATTGAAGAAAAATTTATTCGTAGTGCCTATCAATACTGCCAGTACAACCAGGTACATACGGCCAAATTATTAGGCGTGACCCGTAATGTCATTCGTACCCGGTTAATTAAATATGGTTTATTATAAATATCCTCTCATTTATTTTATTATGCTTTTATTTTACTATTTAAATTTTAACCTGATAATAAAAAACCTCGATTTATCTATCGAGGTTTTTTATTAGTCTTCTTTTATAAATTCCTTTTTATTTCTCCCTATGGGAGAAAAATAAAGAGGGTGTGAATAATTATGAAAAAAGTCTATTTTAATGTTTTTTATTATTCGACTGGATTACGTTTCCAGGCCGTAAAGTATTTTTCCAGGCCAATCAAAATATAATTAAATGATAATCCGACTAAGGTAATCACTAAAATTCCCACGAACATTTGTGGAATTTCAAAACTGAACTGTGAATACATAATCAGATAACCCAGTCCTGCTTTGGCACCAAACATTTCTACTGCCACCAAAGCCAGGATCGAGATCGCACCGGCCAGACGGATACCGACAAATATGGTCGGGACAGAAGCGGGTAAAATCACTTTACGGAACAGTTGATAGGGTTTTAAGCCCATGGTCCGTGCGGATTTAATCAGTAGTGGATCAACCGTTTGTACGCCGGTAATGGTATTTAAAAGAATTGGCCAGGTGCAGGCATAGACCAGTAAACTGATTTTAGAGGCTTCGCCAATGCCTAAAAATAAAATAAACAACGGCATTAAGGCCAACGCCGTGGTGTTACGAAACAGTTCCAACAATGGGTTTAAAGTTTCTGCAACCAGTTTGTACCAACCAATCACCAAACCCAGTGGAATGGCAATCGCTAAGGCCAAAACAAAACCAATAATCGAGCGCTGAATACTGGCAAAGAAATGCGTACCCAATTGACCACTTTGATAGAGCTGCCATGCCGTATCCAGGACGACTGACAACGGTGGTAAAAATGCGGGACTGACCACACCTAAGCGTGGCAAACTTTCCCAAAGTAATAAAAATAAAATGATGGCAATACTGCGTTTAAAAATGGTGTTCAGCCAGCTTAGTTCCAGGCGTGGTTTGGACGGGCTAAAGGTCGGGCTATGCGGAATCGCCTGTTGAGTCGATGACATGATGAATAATCCTCAATTTTATTTATGCGTGAGCAAGCTGTTTGTCTTTTTCGAGTGCTTGCGCCTTAATCACTTCTTCGCTGAGCTGTGACCAGATTTGATGACGAATTTTGCCGTATTCGGCCGTGGAGCGAATGTCCTCACCTTTGGCTTTCAGGCTGACTGGAATGTCGATGACTTCCTTAATCCGTCCCGGTCTAGAGGTCATAATGGCCACGCGCTGACTCAGGAAAATTGCTTCATCAATACTATGAGTAATGAAAACAATGGTTTTTTTCGAGCTTTGCCAGATTTTAATCAGTTCTTCTTGCAGGGTTTCACGGGTTTGTGCATCCAGTGCAGCAAAGGGTTCATCCATCAATAAAATTTCAGGTTCATAGGCGAGGCTGCGTGCAATTGCGACACGCTGTTTCATGCCGCCTGAAAGTTCGTTCGGATAATGTTTTTCAAAACCGGACAGCCCGACCAGTTGCAGGTAATACAAAGCTTTTTCACGGCGAGTTTTTTTATCTACACCTTTGGCTTCCAGACCAAATTCAATATTTTCTAAAGCGGTCAGCCAGGGATACAGCGCATATTGCTGAAACACAATGCCACGATCCAGACCGGGTTGGCTAATCTGTTTGCCACTGAGTAAGATCTGTCCCGAAGAAGGTTTGGTCAGTCCGGCAATCAGGTCAAGTAAAGTTGATTTACCGCAGCCGCTAGGACCCACGATGGAAACAAATTCACCTTGCTGAATATCTAAAGTGACATCTTCAACCGCCACGAATTCAGGTTTGTAGTTTTTGCTATTGGGATGATTTTGTGCGGGAAAAACCTTACGCACATGATCTAAATTTAAAGCACTGGTCATGGTTATATTCCTTTTTTAATCTTAATTTTTTTGTGCTGCATAAGGATTAAATTCATTGCTGTACAACGTGCTGACATTGAGCTGATGCGGCTTTAATTTCTGCTCTTGTACCAAAGCCTTGACCCAAGGCGCGAAGTCTTGATCTTTTTGCACCCCACCCACTGCATGTACACCGGTTCCGGTATAAAACGGGATCAGGACTTTGGTTTCGTTGCGCTGACGTTTATCAATAATGCTTTCCATACGCGCAATAATTTGTTCTTTTGGTGTGTTGTGTAGCCACTCTTGTGCACGTGCCACACCATTGACAAAGGTTTTGGCCAGCTCCGGGTTTTGCTCAATAAAGTCACGGCGCATTGAATAACTGCCGGCAGTAAATGGTCCGTATAACTCAATATCTTTAAACACCGGACGTACACCGCCGCTCTTTAATGCGCGTTTTTCCAAAATGCCCGAGAACACGGCAATATCAATTTGCCCATTGCGTAAGGCTTGCTCGGCACTGATTGGCGGCAAGACAATCAGCTCCACCTCACGAATTTCTTTTTCGGTTAAACCATGACGCAGTAAATAATCTTTCACGATAAATTCATAATGTGCGCCAAAGGCATTTACCGCGACTTTTTTGCCAATAAAATCGCGTGCGCTACGAATCGGGCTATTTTCCAGTACATAGAAACCCACATTCATTTCCGCATCACTGCCATAAGAGGCAACAACCGGTACAACATCCAGACCTGCAGCAATCACTTTGACCACCGCCCCATTAAAGGCCGAGGCAAAGTCGACATCGCCTGCAACCAGCGTGAGTAGGTCTTGTGGACCACCCTGTACCGTGCCGACATAATCCAGTTTAATTTTGCCCAGGTAACCCAAGTCTTGTGCAAGTTCAGGCAAGGACACCAGACCGGGATAACTTTGGTAACGCAAATTCGTCACTGCTGCGGCAGGATTTTTTACCAACTGTTCTGTGCTACAGCCTGCAACGACACTTGCACCGATCACGGCAGCCAAGACCGCTTTTTGCCAAAATTTTGGGAGTATTTTCATTGTTATTTCTCCTAGCTACGCTGCTGCCAGCGCAGTACTTTTCGTTCTATCCGCGCAAGAATGCTGTTTAAGATCACCCCGACAATACCAATGCTCAGCATGCCTAAAATAATCAGCGACACATTAAATTGCTCACGGCCACGGATGACCAGATTACCCAGCCCAATGCCATAATTTGCCAGTAAAAATTCTGAACCCACGGTTGCCAGCCAGGCAAAAATCAAACCCAGTTGCAGACCGACAAAAATCTGTGGACTGGCTGCCGGTAGAATGAGTTTGCGATAGGTGTAGTGTTTGGGAAATTGATAGACTCTTGCGACTTCGCTGTATTTGGCGCTAATGCTGCTCACGCCTTCAAGACTATGCAGTGCCACGGGATAGAATACCGAAAGGCTGATAAACAGGATTTTTGCACCGTTGCCATAACCTAAAAAGGTCGAGATCAACGGCAACCATGCAAACAGTGACACCTGACGTAATACGTTAAAACCGGGTGCAAATAACCAGTTGATCCAGCGTGTAGTCCCTAAAGCCACACCAAAGGTCACGCCCAGACTTGCGCCAATTGCATAGCCGACAAAATTACGACTTAAGCTCGCCACAAAACCCTGCCAAAATTCGGCTTGGCTAAAGCTCTGGATTGCTCCGTTGAATACCGTCAAGGGTGATGGAATCAGTTTGGCATCCAGCCACTGTAAGGCTGAAGCCACGGTCCAGAGTGCAATAAAGGCGAGGGGTAAAATCAAGGCTTGCAGCACTTTAATACTTTTTTCCACAGCTGAATTTACACGGATGGCTGATTTTTCAAGACTGAGTTCTGACATGATTAACCCCCTACCCGTGTTGCATAAAAACGAGCAAGACGTTCAAAAGCAGCCAAACCACTGTCCAGAACAAAACCCGTGATGCCAATTAAAATAATGCCCATGAAAATAATATCCATCTGCATCAATTGACGTCCCCAGACCATGAGGAAGCCAATGCCTTCACTGCTTGCCAGTAATTCCACAAACACTAGAGCCAGCCACGCCTGCATCACGCCTTGGCGTAAACCGCTAATAATCGCAGGGAGGCTTGCCGGTAAAATCACCTTGGAAAAAGTCTGGAATTTAGAAAACTGGTAAACCAGTGCCACTTCAATTAAACGGTTTGGTACTTGCTGAATGCCTTTAAAGGTTGCGATCAGCACCGGTGAAACCACGGCTAATGAGATCGCGACAATCTTCAAGGCTTCATCAATACCCAAGAAAATCATCAGCAGTGGAATCCAGCCAATAATTGGAAACTGGGTCAGGAGCTGAATCGTTGGCAAGACAAAACGCTGCGCACGCTGTGATAATGCAAACCAGATCCCCAAACTTAAGCCTACGCTCACCCCTAAAGCCACGCTCCAGAAAATACGTTTGGCACTGGTGGCAAAGTGGAATTGCAAATCGCCAGACTGCCAAAGTTCAACAGTGGTCGTCCACACCAATTGTGGCGCTGGCAAAATTTGCTCTGGCAACCACTGCTGCACGGTTGCCACATGCCACACCGCCAAAAACAACACCGGTAGCAGCAGACCACAAGCCAATTGCAAGGTTACTTTCAGGTATTTCTTAAAAAATTCAAATGCACTACGGTAACTTTGCCACTGTACCGAATGTGTGCTTACATTCGTAAGGCTCATGATTCTTGTCCTTCTGCTGGTTGTTGTGAATCATCAGGCTTTAAAAAAGAGATAAATGCCTGATCACGAGAGATCAATAAAATCAGTCCGATAAAGGCCAGACCAATCGGGAAAAACAGGTTTTGTAAGCCTACACTAGCACCCAATGCAGCCCCTAAAAAGCCGCCAAACAAGCCACCGGCTGGGCCAACCAGCGCTACAATCGGTGAAATTTTTGCCATTGCGGTTTGTTCGCCCACCCTGGCAAATGCCATAAGGTTGGCAATGTGCAGCATGCCCAAACCAAGACCCAGCATCAGCGATGCCGGCCACATCCAGAATGTAATCGGCGTGATGGCTAAAATCAGTAAGGCACTGCCCATTAAGCTCAGTCCGATCCAGTAAAATTTCGGATAGCCAATCAGTTCGGCCCAACCGCCCAGGGTAAATAAGGAACCGACAAAAACCAGGCCTTGGGTCGTCAACAACATGACTGCCGCCGATTCAGCCATGGAGAAGCTTTGAATGGCGATGACGACAATGAAAAAACCAAAAAAGTTATTGGCCAGACTGCTTAAAAACTCTAAAGCGCAGACCATACGCAAGGCAGCATGGGCTTTCAGTAATGCCAGTGGGGCAACTACATCTCGCCATTGAAAATGCGGTGCATTGGCTGCAGTCTGATGTACTTGCTGAAAGCAAAACGGGGCAAAAAATAGCGTGGCCAGAAACATTAAGGCCACACAGTAAAAACTGCTGCTATAACCAAAGTGCTGAATCAGCAAGACGGTTAAAGCCGGGGCGATCAGGAAAAATCCCATCATGTGTGAACCCCTGAACCAGCCTGCTTTGGCTGGCCCAAGACGCTTTAAATTGCTCAGGAAAACGGTATTAATCGAGACAAAGCGCATCGGCAAGACAAAGCTCACCAAGGCTGTCAATGCCAGTAAATACCAGGCACTTTCCTGCAGTGGGGTGAGCGCATACAAAGCTGCACCCATCACACTACCCAGACTAAAAACTTTCAGTGAACCGAGACGCTGCACCATGACCCCAATCGGCAGCGCCATCAGCAGAATGCCTGCACTTTGCGCTGCTGCAATCAGTCCCAACTGAAGCTCTGTTGCTTCGAGCTGCACGGCGTACAATGAAATCAAAATACGGGCAACACCGACGCCTAAACCGGCAATAATGGTCAAAAGTACAAAACTGCCCATGAATTTTGCGCTCAGGGGGCTAAGGACAACATTGCTTTCAATCGGATTCATAACCACATTCCTGAATTATTTCGGCTGACCATTGGCATTAAATGCACGCCAATAGTTCTGTAAATTCAGTTCTTTCAAGGCATTGTTTAAGTACTTCGGCTCATACCAGGTTTTGGTATCGACATCGCGGCGGATGAGTTTTGCGTCTTTGGCAATTTTTAATGCGCTGTCAATTTGTGCACGATGAAACTCGTCCAGTAATGGCGAAGTACGGTCTTTCAAGTTCCAGCCATCCCAAGTTTTTTGGTAATCGACCAGTGGTATACCGCTTTGTGACCACAGCTTATACTGGGTGACACGGTTGGCTTCTTCCGAGCTCCACTTTGCCTGTTTGATCAGCGTGGTAACGACTCGCTGCGTCACTTCTGGATATTGTTTTTCAAAACTTTCAGTTACCCAGAAATGCGCCAGTGGGGCAACTTTTGGATCTTTAATTTCAATAAGCTTCTTGGCGACCCCACGTGAAACCAGACTAAAGGGTGAAGTAATCGCAGCATCAATATCCCCGGTGGCCAGTGCGGTACGCGCAGAGTAAGCGTCTTGTGAAATGACACGTAAGTCACGTTCAGTAAAGCCATATTTAGCCAGGACACGGTTAAAAACGATCTGTTGATTTGTCCCTTTAAAGATTGAAAACTTCTTGCCCTTTAAGTCTGCAAATGACTTGGCATTTGAACTCGCAGGCACTACTACATAGGTTGGGCCAAAGCGGCCAGTTGAAAATAGCACCTTGGTTTTAAGGCCCGTTGAACGACCCACCAATGACGGCAAGTCGCCATGTAAAGCAAAATCGACTTTACCGTTGGCTAAGGCTTCATTGGTGGCAGGTCCTGCACCCGGAAAGAATAACCATTTCACTGCAATGCCATCTTTCTTAAATTCCTGTTCCAACACACCACGTAAATGCGCTGAAGCAACAAAGCTCCCGCCTGTTTTTGGCTTACCGCCTTCACCGGCACCCGACATAGAAATGCGGATTTCTTTCGGGTTGGCGGCATGGATGTGTAAACTTAAACCGAATGCGGAGAGGGCTAGAAATGTTGCCGCAATTTTTTTAGAAAAAAGTTTCATTAAATCTGTTCCTTAACAATCAAAATTAAAAGGTGTACTGGAATTGCGCCTGCAATTCGTTAGTGTCTTTTTGGGTGGCAGTCTCAATGTCATAAATGTAGTGATTGAGCTGTAACTGGAATTTGGTGGTCTGGGCAAAAAACAGGTTGAGACCCAGTGAATGAATGTCATATTCACCTATACGGCCACTTGCACTATCGAGATAATCTTTCTGATTTTTATTCGGGTTATAGCTGTCGTAACGGTAGTAACCCTGAACTGATTTCGGCCAGAAATCATCAAACTTGGCATTGGATTTAATGCTGTTATAGAACTGGTCACCCAAGGTATAAAATGCAGTGACGGTATGGCCTTCTGCTTTGGCTTCTTTTATGGCTGGTACAGTCGTATCGATATAATTTGTCTTGCCCTGCAGATATTCATAGGTCACGCCAAAGGGTGCATGGTTGTAATACACGTCAAAACCAAGGCGATCACGTTTGGCTTTGTTGTCGCTAATGCCTGAGCCGGATAATTTTGCTTCGCCTTTAATATAGGACGCACCGAATTTCAGCTCGCGAAGCCAGCTGGCATAATCCACAGGTAAGGTAAATGCCACGCGACCAATATAATCTTTGCTATTGTTGTCATCGGTTTTATTACTGCCATTACCGTTGGTCACCCCAAGCGCGTATTCAAATAGTGGGGCACGATAGTTCGCACCATAGTCCACAAATGGCTTGACATCGCCACGCACAATCAAGCCATTTTGACGGGTAAATAAACCTAGATACGTGGGTGCGGTTGCAGTGCTGATAGTGGGGCGTAAATCTTCCGGAGATTGCACATCCAAGCCGAATGGCAAGAGTTGTTGACCCAAAGTCAGGTTCAGCTTGGGAACTTCTGCACCGCCATTGGTGGAAAATACGTGATAGCGCAGATAAGCATCCAGCAAGTTAAAGTTACTGTTGTTGCTGCCATCATTACGTTTTGAATAGCCGAATGAGGCTTGGTAATCGAGGTTTTTGCCTTCGTTATAATCTTTAAACAAGTTACCGCGCACGCCCAGCAATGCCGTACCCACATCAAAGCTCGATTTAGGCGTATTGGGCGCAGTGTTATTGTCCTGCACATTGGCACGCAGTTGCACCGTACCGAATAAAGTCGTATCGCGGGTCGACTTCACGGTTTGACGTTCATACTGACGAGACTGGTCATATTTATAGTTTTCGATATCGGCACGTAAACCTTCAATATCGTCGGATGTTGCAGGGGTCGCTTCAGCCGTTACGACTTCTTCGCCAGTTTCGCTGTCTTGAGCGGTCAGTTCTTCGCTGTTATCCGCATTCACAGTGGCTGGAACAACTGCTTTTTTTGTGGATGTCGAACTTTGCACTTCCACTGCATTTAAACGCTGTTGTAAAACTTCAATCTGCTTTTTGAGTCCCTCCAATTGCTTGTTGAGAGTGGCATCCTGGGCAAAACTAAAACTCGATGTCGTCGTCAGAATAAATCCAATCGCAACAGTTAAACTCGTCTTTCTCATTGTTACATTCACTTCATCTATTGTTTTAAATACAAAATTTCCCCTACCCCATGCCAAAGGCATGAGGTTGTTTCAATTTTCCAAATAGTTAGGTTTAAGCGGCCTGATTGTTTTTCAGTTTGTGTTCAACTTGCGTTCCCTTGAAGAAATCAGGATTATTCTCGGTATAGAATTGGTATGGATTGGTGAATACCAGGGCCTTGAAGTCTTCTGCCGTAATCGCGCCTTCTTGAACCAGATCCCAAGTTTCTGCCAACGGCTCAGTTAATTCAGGCACATCCCAATGGCCTGAATCTGATGAATAGAGCGCATTAATTTTCTGACCAAATGGATTACCTTTAGGATTCAATGCACCGACAATCGTGCGATCGTCTGCTTCATTGCCAAAATAGAAGTTCGGTACCCAGCGATCCCAAATGTCTTGTTTGTTTTGTATTTTGGCCAAGGCAAAATCATTTATTTCAGCTGGATTTTGCGTCTGGAAACGTGAAGTTGAAGCCACGCCAAATAAACTCTCGATAATCTCAGCTTCATTCAGTTCACGACCCTGGTACAAGGTATGTCCATATTGACGATAGAGCTCTAGCGCCAATTCACGGTTTAGCCGCTCAGGGTTGTACTGTTGCACATGTTCATTACCGCGTTTTTCAAAACGGTCAACCAGATGAGTTAACACATTTTGTCCCCAGGCAGCCCCTGCTTCCAAAAGTGCAATACGAAGCTGTGGAATACGTTCAGTGACACCGCCAAAAAACAAGGCTTTGGCCAATGCTTCAGAGGCATCGGCAAAATGGTTAATGTGGTTAAACATATAATTGCTTGGTGAATTACGTGCCACCCAGCTTTGACTGCCCGAGTGCGTCGACAGGTTAATCCCCAAATCCACACTCTTTTGCCAGAACGGGTCGTAGTCATATTCACTGTCAATACCGAAGAAATCTAACCAGTAAGCATAACGACGCAGGTCTGTATCTTCAGGATATTTCTCTGCAACAGCCTGAATTGGACGACGTACTGCACCCGGAATCAGGGCAGCTTTTAATCCCAACTTTTGTGCAAACTCGAGTTCCTCAATCCCTTCTTGCGGCGTATTCAGCGGAATCGCAGCCACTGGCGTCAGACGGTCGGCATAAGGCTTATAGATGTCGGCATGGAAATGGTTAATTGCACGGGTTAAGGACAGACGCAGGTCATCATTGGATGAATTAATTGGAAATAAAGACAGATTCGGATAGAGCACAGCATAGTCCGTACCGAGTTCTTCCAGACGCTCATACAATAAGCCCGGTAAGGCAACCGTTGCCAAGTCATAAGTATTTTCTGAAGGGAGTGCCCAAAATGGCGGACGGAATAGACGACGGTTTTTACGTTCTTCCGGGCTGGCGTTGTACCACTCTGCCGCTAATGCGTTTAAACCATTACTTTTTAAATGGCTACGAAATACATCGACCACACGTGAACCCCCATACTGCGCAATATAATCCTCCAGAGCCGGACTATAGGCATTGGTATGGATATCCGTATCAATCACCGGATAATCAAGTTGAGAACGTACTTGAGCAGCACGCGATTGTTTTGCCTTTAAATCTTTTAAAATTGTCATGAGATTTACCTAATTTCTTATCATTACACCTCCCTGTTATTACAACAAGCATGCCAACATTTTAAGTTATTGTTTTAATTAAATTTATTACAATTATCCCAACCAGAAATGTTGGTTTTAACGCGATATGTGTGTTGATATTCCAACACTTGCTTATTTAAATTCAGCTGGTTTTTTTATTTTTATTTCTTATTTTTAGATATCAAATTATTTCTGAGTCTCTCCTATCACTTTAATTGACGGGTTAAAACTTAAAAAAGCATACTTTGGAGAGGATTTGAAAAGCTGCATTTCAGCACATAAAAAAACCCGCAATTTGCGGGTTTTTTAAAAGCCGTATTTTTAAGCCGATTTTTTGTTTTTATTGCTTAACTTGGTGGCAAATGCTGTGACACGCTGATAACCGGTCGGCAAAATACGCTGGATTAAATCCAGGGTTTTGGCGTCGTTGCCAATCAGCAGACGGCGCTTGTCTTTTTGCACTGCTTCCAAAATTTGGCGGGCTGCTTCTTCAGGCGGACAACGTAATAATTTATTAAAAGACCTGGCTGATTTTTCCGGATGCATGCCTAAAGACCGGATACTGTCATTCATTTTTGCTGCATTGGCAATATTGGTCCGAATACCGCCAGGATGTACACACAGCGCGCTAACACCGCAGTTTTCAATATCCAGTTCCTGCCGCAAGGATTCGGTAAAACCACGCACAGCAAACTTGGTCGCGTTATAGGCAGACTGGGTCGGCTGTGCGGTTAGGCCAAACAGGCTGGAAATATTGATGATATGCCCTTCACCCGATTGTTTGATTAAAGGCAAGAACTCTTTGGTGCCATACACCACGCCCCAGAAATTAATATTCACAATCCATTCCAGTTCTTCGTAACTCGCCCCTTCCACGGTTGAGCCCAATGCCACACCGGCATTGTTAAAAATCATGTTGACGGAACCATGATCCTGAACAGTTTCAGCAGCCCACGCGCGCACTTCTTCCAGTTTGGCCACATTGACTTTTTTTATCGTCACACGGACATGACTGTCTTTGACCAGTTCAACTGTTTTCGCCAAACCCTGTTCATTGACATCACTTAAAGACAAATGGCAGCCTTGCTTGGCCAAAAGTACGGCCAATTGCTGCCCAATACCCGACCCTGCACCAGTAATGGCTGCGACTTTATTTTTAAAATTTTTCATGAGCTATCCT
Source organism: Acinetobacter sp. YH12201 (assembly GCF_013418145.1). Classification (NCBI taxonomy): domain Bacteria; kingdom Pseudomonadati; phylum Pseudomonadota; class Gammaproteobacteria; order Moraxellales; family Moraxellaceae; genus Acinetobacter; species Acinetobacter sp. YH12201. The sequence goes on from NZ_VPCP01000009.1 coordinate 22,188, forward strand.
TATTCAGCTTGCTGCCTCATCCATCTAAACATTTCGATTGTTTTTCTGTCTGGAAGATTGCAGTTCATCCATCCAATATAATTTTGACAATAACAATTGTCAATATAATATATGGTCTATTCCTCCCTGTACTGGAAAAGCTGCTGCTTTGTTTTAAACATAGGTCTAAAGATAAATTATTGTTAATATAAGGCAAAACCTCGATTTCATTCGGCACACCACATCTATGACTGAACAGCACAAAAATTTCGAAGAAAATCAAAATAAACCGGCAAAAACCAAAGAACGTCAATTTAAAGGGATGTCTTTAAGCGAACGTAAACAGGCACGTCGAGAAAAACTGATTGAAGCCGGAATTGAAGCCTATGGTACACATGGTTTTTTTGCAGTCACAGTCAAAGATATTTGTACGGAAGCCAAACTGACTGAACGCTATTTCTATGAATCCTTTAAGAAAAGTGATGAACTGTTTCAGACCATCTTTTTAAAGCTGATTGATCAGTTACAGCACAATGTCACGCAGGCGATTATGCAGGCCTCGACCGATCCGCGGAAAATGATCGAAGCCGGTTTAACCGCCCTGCTCACCACCTTGAAAGACAATCCGGGTATGGCACGGATTATTTATATTGATGCCATGCTGGTTCAGGAGCTGCATAACCAGGCCACCATCCATGAAACCATGTCACGTTTTGACCGTATGATTCATGCCTTTGTGATGCTGATGATGCCGAACATTAACCGCTCTGAACGTGAAATTTCGATGATTTCGACCGGTTTAAATGGCTATGTCACGCAAATCGCCATCCGCTGGGTGGTCAGTGGTTTCAAGCTCTCCATAGAGGATGTACTGTCTTCTTGCAGTATCGTTTTTTTATCACTGCTTGAGACTTTTTCGAAAAAAGAAAAAATATGATTCCGGCACAGCCCTGGTCACCAAACTATCAAAAAATACTCAACACCTTGAATTTAATATATTTATCTAACTGATTTATTTTAAATTCTTGATTGTATCTTATTTTAAATTGTGACAATTTTTTTGCTAAATTCAGTCGAACTACCTATTCTGCAATGATACTGTCATAATTAATCTTTGTAATAAGCCTGTCATAAATATAAAACGGTCCACCGTTTACGTGAAATAGGGTATTGCGCTGTGAAAGATGACTATATATTAATCGTCGATGATGAGCTCCCGATCCGGGAAATGATCCATACCTCGCTGGATATGGCGGGCTTCCAATGCCTACAGGCTGAAGATGCCAAACAGGCCCATCAAATGATTGTGGATCAACGCCCTGTGCTTATTCTACTCGACTGGATGTTACCGGGTGGTGTCAGCGGTGTAGATCTGTGCCGCCGTCTGAAACGCGATGAAACCCTATCAGAAATTCCCGTGATCATGCTCACTGCCCGCGCTGAAGAAGACCATAAAGTACAAGGTCTGGATGCCGGTGCAGATGACTATATGACCAAACCGTTTTCCACCCGTGAACTGGTTTCCCGCATTAAGGCCGTGTTACGCCGTGCCAATGCCCTAAACGGTGAAAAAACTATTGATGCTAATGGTCTGGTACTCGACCCTGTCAGCCAGCGGGTCAGTCATGGTCATAATATTTTAGAAATGGGACCCACAGAATACCGTTTATTGGCCTTTTTTATGACGCATCCGGAACGTGCCTATACCCGTGCTCAATTGCTGGATCAGGTCTGGGGTGGTAACGTATATATTGAAGATCGTACCATTGACGTACATATCCGTCGTTTGCGTAAAGTGCTGGAACCGTTTGGTGCAGACCGTTATGTACAAACGGTTCGTGGTACAGGTTACCGTTTTTCTACCCGCGCAGATGTCGCTTTAGGTTAGTCGTCATTTAGGTCAACTATATTTTATGTATGAACCCTACCCCGTCCCGGAACTTGCGCGAGAACATAAACAGTTTCGTTACAGCAGTTTATGGACTTTTGCCAAGCAAGATTTACGTCTGCTGGCCTTTTTATTGCTGATCGCAGGTTTAATCGGTTTAGGGATTGGGTATTTCTGGATTTTTATTCTCATCGCCCTTACGGTGTTTTTTGCCTTGCAATTGCGTTCACTGTATCTGGTCAATGAATGGATTTCCAACCGTCCTTATGATGTGCCACCCAGTTTAAATGGCATCTGGGGAGCCTTGCTGTTTAATGTCTATCGTTCGCAGCGTCAGGAGCGTATTGTTCAGGCAGAAATGGTCGGCCTGATTGATCGGGCGCAATCTTCACTGGTGGCGCTGGCTGAAGCGGTGGTACTAATTGATGATCTGCACCAGATTGAATGGTGGAATCCGGCCGCAGAAAAACTCCTGGGTATTCAACCGCTAGATCGCGGTCGCAATATTTTAACCATTCTGCGCCAGCCCAGTTTTATTGAATATTTTAACCATATTGACGAAGCACCCGATGGCCTGAAAATGAAATCTTCGGCCTTTGAAGACCATTATGTACAAGTCAAAATGACCCGCTTTGGTGGGGAAAGCCGCTTACTGGTGGCTTATGACGTGACCCGCATGCATAATCTGGAACAGATGCGCACAGACTTTGTCGACAATATTTCCCATGAATTACGTACCCCGCTTACCGTACTCAGCGGTTATATTGAAACCTTTACCGATCAGGAAGATTTAAACCCGCGCTGGAAACGTGCCTTCGACCAGATGCAGGCGCAAACCAAGCGAATGAATGCCTTGGTGAATGATCTATTGCTATTGTCGCGTTTAGAAAATGACAAAAAAATCGCGAAAAACCAGATTATTGAAATGCCAAGTCTGATGAACCAGCTGTTTGATGACGCACAAGCCTATAATGTCGACTATCACCATGCGCTCAATCTCAACATTGACAGTCATTGTGACCTGATCGGTTCCGAGACCGAGCTGGCCAGTGCCTTTAGCAACCTGATTACCAATGCCATTAAGTACACCCCTAAAGGTGGAACCATTACCATGGGCTGGCATGATGACGGTGAACACGGTATCTTTACCGTTCAAGATACCGGCATCGGGATTGACCCCAAACATTTGCCACGTTTAACCGAACGTTTCTATCGTGTGGATAGTGCGCGTAGCCGTCAAACCGGTGGCACTGGCTTAGGTCTGGCTATTGTCAAACATGTGTTGATGCAACACGGCGCACATCTGGAAATTGAATCCAAAGAGAATGAAGGCTCGACTTTTAAAGTCATTTTCCCTAAAGAACGCCTGTACAAACTCTGCTAGACCTGCCTATTTTAACCTTGATCTAAAACAGGCCACCTACCTGTTTTAAGTCAGGCTTTGTTCCTTGAACCTGGCTCGCTGAAAAGCAGGCCGTTCCTCAAGACGTTTCAGATATTTGGTTATATTGGGATATGAACCGGATGTTCTGGATTGAATGGCATCGAGTGGAAACCACATCTGAATATCGGCAAAAGAAAATGTTCCGGCAAAATACTCATGCGTGGACAAGTAATCTTCCAGATAAGCAATATGATCTTTTAAACGCGGATGAATAAATCCCGCCTTCACGCCAGAAGTAATTTTATGTGCCACTGGCTTAATCAGCCAGGGTACACGTTTCGGTACATTGTTCATCACCAGTTGCATCAGCAATAACGGCATTAAGGAGCCTTCGGCATAGTGCATCCAGTAGCGGTATTGTTGCTGGTCTTTTTTGGCCTTCGGCTTAAATTTCTGCGCTGTATCATAACTTTCTTGCAAATGCTGCAAAATCACTGCCGATTCAACAATAGTCTGGTCCTCATCAGTCAAGATCGGTACTTTAGCCAAGGGATGAACCAGTTTTAATTCAGGTGGTGCCGCAAAAGTAGGTAAACGTTTATAAAACTTGACCTGATAATCTTGAGCCAGTTCTTCCAAAGCCCATAAAATTCGAAAAGAACGCGATTGATCTAAATGGTGCAGTGTAATCATTATTTTTTTGACCTCTATTTTTATATTTTGATCATGACCGATCTACTGGAAAAATGACATTCTGCTTTGTAGACAATGTCATGACTATCGGATCATGGATTTAAAGCAGAACCGTCTTAATGTCCAGACTGCGTAACAGTGTCTTGGTGACTGGTGTTTTACTGCTGATGTCTAAAAGTTTTTGTTTCAGTTCATCCGATAAGGGCTGAGCAAAAGACAAGCGACGCTCAATCGATTCTTTACCTTCTTTATTGACATTAAAATCGGCTTCTACAGAAAATTGACCGAGTTCTATATCTTTATGACTGGCATACATGCGCAAAGTAATCATGGTGCAAGAAACCAGTCCGGAACAAATAAAATCATAAGGTGCAGGACCCTGATCTTGCCCGCCCAAGAATTCAGGTTTATCCGTCATAAACTGGTGTTTGCCACTTTTCACTTCGCCTGACCAAGGTTCATCCAGGCTCTGTACTTCTGCATTTGCAATAATGGCCATATTCAAACATCCTGAATTTTATTGTTATTTTGAGGCTCGCATTTTATTGGGGAATGCAGGTGCTTCCAGGCGAGGTCCCAGATAGTCAGGAATGGTGCCAAAACGGTCATCCTGATTCATCCACTGGTCACGGGCTTGGCAAAGCTCTTCCTGAGTCCGCCCGACAAAGTTCCACCACAGTAATATCGGTGACTCGAAAGGTTCACCACCCAACAACAGTACTCGACTGCCTTTATGTAAGCGGATTTCAATTTCAGTCATGCCTGGTTCAAGCACGACCATGTTGTCGTCTGTCAGTTCATGACCGTTGACTTCAGCAGCCCCCTCCAGCACCATAAAACCATATTCAAATTCCGGATTCAGTTGAATTCGGGTGGTGGTGGATTCCTGTGCAGTTAAATCCACACCCAGCAATTCGCTATGCACCGCAACCGGGGACCGGGTTTGCAAGAACTCCCCCACCAGTACGGTAAATTCAACCTGATCTTTTTCCACCACCGGCAGTTCCGGATAATGATCAAAACGCGGCGCCATATTAATCTTGTCATCCGGCAAGGCAATCCAGAGCTGTGCAGCGTGCATATGGGTTTCGGTTTCCGGTGCCACTTCAGTATGGGAAATGCCATATCCTGCGGTCATTAAATTGACCTGTTTGGGACGAATCAGCTGTTTGCTACCCAAGCTGTCGGTATGCATCATTGTACCTTCAATCATCCAGGTAAAAGTCTGCAAACCAATATGCGGATGCGGTCCTACATCCAGACCATCACCTTGAGGAAAAGTCACGGGACCCGCATGATCCAGAAAGCACCATGCCCCAATTAAACGCTTATGGCGACTGGGCAAGGCGCGCTTAATCACCGTGCCCTGTCCAATTTCCGCACTACGCAAAGGAAATTCCTGAATAAAGCGGTTTACGTATTTTTCACAATCGTCCGAATTGGAAAGCTCTGTATAGCTGCTATTGGTCATATGACTATCCTGAATTTCATGAACACGACTGTTCTTGTAAGTCCTACCTATTGTTATCAATCATATAGACTCTTCATCATTCAGCCTATAGTTAAAGTTAGTACGCTGAATACTATGGACAGGACAATATTATTTTTGAAATTTTCTTCATAAAACAAGGCCTAAACGCGATAAATGATTGACTATTTTTACCCTATTCATATGAATTTTATAGGAAAAAAATTTTTTGTCACAATTATAGCGATGACTTACCCAGTCTTCTGTATACAGATATTTTTCCTCAGCATACTATTTCTCCCTGACCAATCTGCTATAGAAGAGGATAATCATGTCCCAAGGACAGCAGGAAAATTTTCATTACTCTGAAAATCAAGAATATAATCATATCGGGAACAATGAAGATAAATATTCCAATATCGGAACTGCCATTTTACCCAAGCAGCTGTGTACGCTCGCCAATCAAAAACAGATAGAACACCAACTAGAACATCCTAGCACCCGTATTCCGGAACAATTTCAACAATACTATCTGGATTATCAAAATAAGCACCAACGACAGTTTTTAAAATGCGTCAATTTTATTGGTCAGCTGACTTTTTTAAGCTATTTCTTTGTCGATTGGGTTTTATTACCGGACATTGGCATGCTGTCCGGTATTGCACGGCTCAGTCTTGTCATCTTGGCACTGTCGGTCAACTGGCTGGCTTTCCGCTACTGCAAGAATATTAAAATTCTGGATAGCCTGCTGCCAGCATCTGTTGCAGCTGCAGCTGCAATATGGCTTGAACTGCTGTATTTATCACATAGTCCCGTTGTGAATACGTATCTCTACGCCAGCATCATTTTTATTTTATTGGGCAATTTATGCATACAGGTATCTTTTCGTAATTCCATTTTTAGTTCCCTGCTGATTAGTGCGGTGATTTTTAATGGCGTATTCAGGTTAGTCAGCGTCCAGGAACTGATTTTATTTTCACTCATTTACGCGCCGGTTTTATTGCTCAGCATGTATATCAGCTGGAATAACACCTTAAATTCAAAACGTAATTTTTTGCGGGTGTTACTCAATGACTGGAACTATTACACCTTAACTGAAATGGCGCATACGGATGAACTGACCCAGCTATATAACCGCCGACAATTTTTACAACTGGCCGAACAGAACATACAGCAATGGCCCAAATATAATTTAACCTGTCTATTGATGTTTGATATCGACTTTTTTAAGAATATTAATGATACCTATGGTCATGATGTTGGAGATGAAGTGCTGCGGGTACTGGCTGATATTACTCGCCGGGAAATGCGTCATAGCGATGTACTGGCCCGTTTTGGGGGGGAAGAATTTATTGCTTTGCTACCCGATACCACACTGGAAGATGCGATGAATATTGCCAACCGCTTATGCCAAAAAATTGAAAGCCATCAAATTTGTGTTAAAGATAAGTGCTTTTTTAATTTCAGTGTGTCGATTGGGGTATCTCAACTGCAGCCGAATCAAAGTGATTTAAACCTGCTGATTAAAAATGCCGATATTGCACTCTACCAAGCCAAGAAAAATGGACGCAATCAGGTGGCGATTTATACCCATGAATAATTAGAAATTATCCTCATCGAAACGGTCTTGGTCTATTTTATAAATATGAAAACTGCGCTCGACTTGCATACTCAAGCCGAATTTAGTGGCTCAAAATATTTATTCCTATTCTTCAATAGATTAATTTTTTAAAATGTAAAAAAGAGCGCCTAAGCGCTCTTTTTATTGGAACAATTCTAGGTTTCTAAACTGCCGCGCGCATCTTGCACAAAATTCAAAGCAATGCTTTTAATTTTGCTCATGGCGTAATTTAGGCAGGAAGCAGTGCTTCCTGAAACCCTGAGAGGTGAAATAACAAAGCACTGCTTTGTCACCTCGCAAGACTTTCAGCTATGCTGAAAGTTACTCCCATTCAATCGTTGCTGGTGGCTTAGATGACACGTCATAAACCACACGTGAAACATCTTTGATTTCGTTCATGATACGCGTTGAAATCTTGTCTACCAGTTCATATGGAAGATGCGCGAAACGTGCTGTCATAAAGTCCACAGTTTCAACGGCACGAAGTGCAATTACCCATGCATAACGACGGCCATCGCCCACTACACCAACAGATTTAACCGGTTGGAATACAGCGAAGGCTTGAGCAGTTTTGTCATACCAACCGCTGGCACGAAGTTCTTGCATGAAGATGTCATCAGCCAGACGAAGAATGTCGGCATATTCTTTTTTCACTTCACCCAAAATACGCACGCCCAAACCTGGACCCGGGAATGGATGACGATAAAGCATTTCGTGTGGCAAACCTAAAGTAGTACCTAAACGGCGTACTTCATCTTTAAACAGGTCACGGATTGGCTCAACCAGTTCAAAGGCTAAATCTTCTGGTAAACCGCCCACATTGTGGTGTGATTTAATTACGTGTGCCTTACCGTTTTTAGTTGCAGCTGATTCAATCACGTCCGGGTAAATTGTGCCTTGTGCAAGGAAATTTACGCCATCAAGTTTACGTGCTTCTTCAGCAAACACTTCAATGAATTCACGACCAATGATTTTACGTTTTTTCTCAGGGTCAACTTCACCTGCGAGAGCGGACAAGAAACGGTTTTCAGCATCGGCACGAATTACACGGATACCCATGTTTTTCGCAAACATATCCATCACTTGCTCGCCTTCGTTCAAACGAAGTAAGCCATTATCTACGAATACGCAAGTCAATTGATCGCCAATGGCTTTATGAAGAAGCGCAGCAACTACAGATGAATCTACGCCACCTGAAAGACCAAGCAATACTTTTTGATCGCCAATCTGTTCACGTAACTGTTCAACACGCAGGTCGATGATGTTTTCCGAGTTCCAAAGATTACGGCAACCACAAATGCTGTGTACAAAGTTAGACAATAACTCGGCACCTTTTGCAGTATGGGTCACTTCCGGGTGGAACTGCACGCCATAGAAACGGCGTTTTTCATCGCTTACTGCTGCAAATGGACAGCTTGGTGTACTGGCAGTCACCTGGAAACCTTCCGGAATTGCACTCACTTTATCACCATGGCTCATCCAAACATTGAGTTTGTTTTCACCATCGTCTAAATTGCCCAGAAGCTGGTCACGAACCAAAACGTCTACCGCAGCATAACCAAACTCATGCACGGTACCTGGCTCTACTTTACCACCAAGCTGTTCGGACATGGTTTGCAAGCCGTAGCAAATACCCAATACAGGTACGCCCAGGTTGAATACAACTTCAGGTGCACGTGGACTACCTTCTTCATGAACACTTTCCGGACCACCCGACAAGATGATACCGTTTGGTTTAAATGCGCGAATGTCTTCTTCAGACATGTCATAGGCATACATTTCAGAATATACGCCAGCTTCACGTACACGACGTGCAATCAGCTGACTGTATTGAGAACCGAAATCCAGAATCAGGATGCGGTCTTCAGTGATTTGAGTATTGGTAGTCATGACAAACAACTATGCAAGGCAAACGAAATAAGCGCTGCATTCTATCATTTTTCGGCGCATTAAGCACACTATTCGCACAAGGCTTTCAATTCGTTGATTGCATTATATTTCTGGCACAACAAGGCACCCGTCAGATGCCTTATTTATATTGCCATTTTTCTATTTTCACGATTTAGATATCCTTCAATTTCATCATGATGGATATCGACCTCATCTGTTTAGACCTTGTCGTATGCTCTCTAGGACTTTGGTGATTAAGTCAAATTTTGCAGCTTAGTTCTGATTATACCAAAGCCATTTATCCTTTGGATTTACCAGTTTTGCTATTTTAACAACATCGATGTTGGTGGATTGATCACTTTGAGTATCCACTTCACCCATGACCTTCACCTGATCACCGGCCTTTAAGCCCATCGGTTTCCAAAAATCATCATCGACATCAATGTCAATTGAACCGGAACCATCTTTGAGCTCAAAATGATCGCCCCGTATTCGTTTGACAATGATTCCAGACAAGGTCACTGCAGTTTCATCTGCCAGTTGTTTTGCTTCTGCAACCGTTACCGCATTTTGGGCAGCTTCATTCACGATCATCTGATCACTTTTACCCGCCCAAGATGCTGTAGAAAACATTACACCAGAGATAAAAATTACCCATAACATTTGCTTCATGACTGACTCCACTTTGGTAGCTTCATCAAGCTTTATTGAAGCAAAATCCTGGCAATTTGTACGCAGCTTTTATGTACTGTGCACAGGTTTTATGTAATTACAAAAAGACCTGTACAAGCTAGAATCAACCTTCTATTTTCCTCAATTCTGGTGATGATCTCTCTAGCATGTCATCTACACTGAATTTACCTGCACCATGCAACATCAAGAACAATAGTCCACCAGTCATGGCAATATTTTTCATCAGGTGAATGGCATCATCCGGTGTCCCGGTGCCGTGGAAAATAAAGCCGCAAATAAAGGTAAAAATGGCTAAGCCCAAAGCAGCCAGGCGGGCCTGAAAACCAAAGAACAAGGCCAGACCACCGCCAGCGACGACCAGGATACTCAAAGGCAGCAGGCTGCCCGGGACACCTTTAGATTCCATATACCCGGCCGTTGCAGTATAAGCATTGATTTTCATCCAGCCAGACATCAGAAAAATATAGGCTATCAATACACGTGCAACCAAAGCGATAAAGGCATCGGTTTGCAGACCTTGCAGCAGATTTTTTATAAAAATATTCGGATTAAACATGAGGTCACCTTTTGATTTTTGTTTTAATGACCTCTTCATCCTAAGCCTGTTTTTATCGGGGTCAATAAATAATTTGTAAGATAAATCATTGTGAAAAAAGGGAAGGATGAAAATGCAATTAATTTTCTTTTTGGTACTGACTTTCATGCCCCAGACTGCTAGGATTTCAGCACATTTTTGCTGTCTGTAGCGCCATGGAACTGCTTGATTTTATCTTACACGTTGATGCCCATCTGCTCGAATTTATCACCGATTACGGCGTGTGGATTTATGCCATTCTTTTCTTGATTATTTTTGTAGAAACAGGTTTGGTGGTGATGCCGTTTCTGCCAGGTGACAGCCTACTGTTCGCAGCAGGAGCCTTAGCAGCATCCACAGGCGCAATGAATCCTTATATTCTGGTCATCTTGCTGTTTACTGCCGCAGTATTGGGCGACACGCTGAATTATCATATTGGTAAATTTATTGGACCGCGTGTCTTTGAAATTGAATCACGGTTCATTAATAAAAAGCATTTAACCTATACGCAAAAATTCTTTGAAAAACATGGCGGAAAAACCATTATTTTTGCCCGTTTTATTCCTTTCGCCCGTACTTTTGCCCCGTTTGTCGCCGGTGCAGGTCACATGAATTATAAATATTTCCTCAGCTTTAATGTCATTGGTGCCATTTGCTGGGTCGGTTCTTTTGTAATTTTGGGCTATTTATTTGGCAATATGCCGATAGTCAAAGAGAATTTTACCCATCTGATTTTTGGTATCATTATTATTAGTGTCTTGCCGGGCATCATTGGTTTTATTCGCCAGAAACTCAAAAAGGCGCATTAAAAGAAGCGAATCACAACAGGTAACATACACATAATCAGCAACATAGCCGATCCTTTATATAACAGATCGGCTTTTATTTGTCTGGACTGACCCGCCAGAATGGCCCGTCCAAAAAACATCCAGAACACCACAGTAGGTAACAGGACCAGACTGAACATTGCAAATACCAAAATAAAATTGGTGGGATTGTTCCAGGTTTCAAGCGGTAAAACACCGGCAGCAAATAATAAGGCTTTAGGATTTTTGAAGGTAGAAAAAAACAGTTGCCGAGGTCGGATCGAAGGATGACGTTGATTATGCTTTTCTAAATCTGATGCTTTCCACAAATGAAAAGCCATCCAACTCACATAAATGGCGCTACAAAAATGCAGGATATGAATAAAGTTCGGCCATACTGGATCACACAAATGAATAAGTAATGCCCACAAATTAATGGCATAAAAATAGCCAAGCATTTTTGCCGGAATAAACAGACTGGTTTTAGCAATGCCTTGTTGATAAGCCGAGCTTGCAAGTAATGCATTGGTTGGACCCGGAATCATCAATACCGCAATCACTGCCAATACAAAAAGCCAACTCTCGATCATACATACCTGATATCACCATCCTGATGGGGCACACCTTATATGAAACCGATAAAAAATGACAAGTATTTCTCGATAAAAAAACATCACCTGATGCGTTTAAAGATTCCATCAAAAAACAACAACCAATTGATATTAATAATATTTACATTGAAACATTTTGCTAATATTTTATCACCCTGCTGTCAGGTACAGCACCTCAACAGCAGGATAAATTGATGAATTATTGAACTTTATTGCGAACAATAATTGGGCAGTTTTTGAATTTTGCCGCCTGAACCACAGCTTCCTGTTCACCCAATAGACGTGCCAGTTCAGTGTTTTTGCTATTTGAAGATTGTCCCATATTGACTGAAACACTCGGAGCGATTCCCCAGCCGCCATGACTGCCCCAACCACCGCCTACACCGACACCCACACCGACGCCAGTGCGTTTTTGTGCCTGCACACCATTGTCGATATATTGCTGAATACGATTATATTCACTTTGCAATTGCTGGCAATTGAGCACTTGATACTGGGTCGGAGAAACATAACTCGGTTTTACCGTCGTTGCACATGCAGCCAATAAAACCGTACTTCCCAAAAGAAGGCTTAGATAAATCGTTTTCATGAGAAATCTCAATACTTATATATGCTCAATTTCATTGAACAACGATTGATAGGCTTGCGTCAATTTATGATCAGTCGCCAAATGGATCAAAGGCTGATTTTTAAGATGCGATTCTTTCATTAAAATGGACGGCGGCAACATGCTGTCTAACACCGGCAAGCTTTCATCTTTCAGCTGTTGCACCACTTCACGCGGTAATTTAGCCTGGGCCTGAAACTGATTGACCACAATCCCTTCAATCTCCAGATGGTCATTGTGATCATCCTGAGTTTCAATAACATTTTCAATCAGAGTTTGTAATGCACGTTTTGAAAATACGTCACAATCAAAAGGAATCAGCACGCGACTGGCTGCAATCAGCGCCGATAAGGTAAAGAAGTTAAAAGCCGGTGGTGTATCGATATACACTCGATCATACTGCCCTTCCAGTTGTTGCAAGGCATCACGCAATTTATAAATCTTGTGTTTTGACTCCAAAGCATGTGCCAGTGCACCCAAAGTCGGACTTGCAGGAATCACATCCAGATTTTTAAAAGGTGATTGGTGCACGTAACGCTCCAGACCTTTATCCCGATTCTTTAAAATGGAACCTATGGCATTACCTAAAAGTCCTTTGCTTTGGGTTGCCCCCAGCACTTCCTGAAAATAATTTTCAATATTGGGTTCCAGCGCCGGTTTATCCACCGTATAGGTCGCATCATCCCCTAATAGATATTGACTAGAATTGGCTTGAGGGTCGAGATCAATCAGCAAGGTTTTTAACCCCTGATGTGCACTAATTGCAGCCAGGTTGACGGCAATACTGGACTTACCTACCCCACCTTTTTGATTAAAAACCACACGTACCAGCATTGGAAGCCCCCTATCATTTATAGTTATCTATGAGCAGTTTAACCTACATGCCTTGCATCCAGAATAATTATGTCTAACAATCAACCAAAATTCGGCTTAATCATGACTAATCCGATAATGGCGATCAGTGCAGCCACTGCAATCATTAAACCTGCGCGACGCTGGATCAGTAAAATACTGTCATCTTTTTTATAGGCTTTGATCAAGGAAGAAAACAGCACCAGAAACAGGATGATCTTGGCATAAAACCATGGTTGTACTTCAAAATTCTTAATCACTAATGAAGTTAGCCCGGTCAAAACAATAATCGTCATGGCAAGATGTTGCCAGGCGACCAGAAATTTTCGTGCCACCGGATTGGGCTGATTGCCGTTGACTCCAACAAATAAAGTAAAAGCACGTGCAAGGATTGCCCCAATCAATAAAGTCACCGCAATCATATGCACAATTTTTACCGTCAGCTGCATATCCATTGTTTAATCTTCCTTATGATTCAGCTTTTGGCGCATGTGCACATTCAGGACTTGACGTGTCTTGTCCTTGCCATTCTGATGGCACAAAAGCATGAATCGCCAGGGCATGAATACGGCTTGGTGCAAGCAAGTCCCCTGCTGCTGCATAAATTTTTTGATGACGTTGCACCAAACGCAAGCCTTGGAAAATGTCACTCACCACAATCACTTTAAAATGCGATTCTTTACCCGGGAAATAGCCGCCATGACCGGATGATTCGTTCACCACTTCTAAATGAACTGGTGATAACTCTTGCAGGCGTTGAATCAACTGTTGTTCTAAATTCATCAAGATACTCCCAAATAGTTCAATTTCTGGCTTCAGTATACCGTGTTCCGATTCAATCTTCGTGCCTGTCCACCCTATCATTCCTGGATTTCAGGATAAAATTTTCTTTTTAAGCCTCTATCTTGTTTATAAAATCAGCAAACTTGCACAAAATGGTTTTATTTTATGCAATTGATGCAAGTTTTTTCACAAAGTTATTGACCCTATTTTTGCATAATGTATTATACACGGCATGCGGGAATAGCTCAGTTGGTAGAGCATAACCTTGCCAAGGTTGGGGTCGGGAGTTCGAGTCTCCTTTCCCGCTCAAAATTTTTTCATTTAGTTTTTTCACTTAAAAAACTTTATAGACTCCGCGGGAATAGCTCAGTTGGTAGAGCATAACCTTGCCAAGGTTGGGGTCGGGAGTTCGAGTCTCCTTTCCCGCTCCAGATTCAAAAAGCCCTCATCGAAAGATGGGGGCTTTTTTTATGTTGATTTTATTATGTTTTTTTAAAAAACCTTCTTCCTTTGTTATTCGATTCAATAAAAAATATTCTTAATGTAATTTGTATTTTGTGACCAAGATGTGACCATGGCGTGCCCACGACAATAAAAATGGCCTCAATTGACCTTAAATGTCCTCAATCGATCACCACTTTCAGAGCTTTTTTGAAGGCAAAAAATCACCCTGTTCTCTTCCAAACAAAGTGTTTTTTACCAAACGATCAAAGATTTGTGACCATTTCACTTTTTGATGTGACCATTTGTGACCAAACTAGCTATTATCATTTTGATTATTATCAATTTTCTTAAAAATCAATAAATCGCCCACTTCTACATCTAATGCAATACAAATTTTATCAATGGTTTCAAAATCAATCCGTACAGATTCATCATTATAAAGTTTATGCAAAGTAGATTTATTAATTCCAGTACTTCTCACCAAATCAGCAACCTTAAGTTTCCTTTCTGCTAATAAAACCGCCAAGTTTGAGATAATCATAAAATTTCCTAGTTAAATCATAAAAAGTACTTGCAACAACATAAAAATATGATAATTTATGTCTTAGGAATAATTTTTCCTAGTTACCTAGTAAAAAATATGAGGCTCTATTATGTCATATACCTATCTCACAGCCCAGCAACTGGCTGAAAAAATCCAGTACGACGCTCGTACTATCCGCAACCAACTGAAGGACAGTGTCTTTATTGAAGGTGTTCACTACATCCGTCCTTTTGGTGGTCGAAAAATTCTTTTTGTTTGGGAACGCATTGAAACTGAAATGCTTAAATTCACCGGTTTAAGCATGGATGCCTTGCAATAAGGCTTAGGAGGTTTAACTGATGGCTACCATCCGGGAACGAAGTGGCAAACTGATTGCCGACTTTCGCTACATGGGCATTCGTTGTAGAGAGACAACCAATCTTGAAGACAATGCTTATAACCGACGCATTTTGAAAAAACGTCTCGAACAGCTTGAAGCTGAAATTACTTTGGGAACTTTTGAATACGAAAAGTACTTTCCAAAAAGTAACCGTGTTGAGGAGTTTAAGGAAAAAAGAAGTCAGCAAATTGCTGTACAGACCAAAGTTCCTCTTTTTAAAGAGTTTACTGAATTGTGGTTTAAGCAGAAACAAGTTGAATGGAGAACCTCATATCAGCAAAAGGTTTCAATTGTGATCAAAAACTATTTGATTCCTGCTTTTGGTAATCAGGTTCTCTCGAAAATCAAGAAGTCAGACTTGCTGAACTTCCGTGCCTCTCTCGCCAAAGTGACACACGGAAAAGATCAAACAAGTCTGAAAGCATCGAGGATCAATCAAATCATGACGCCTTTACGTATGATACTCAATGATGCGGCTGAACGATACGAGTTTGAGTCGCCTTATAAAAATATTAACAATCTGAAGGAAAGCAAGATTGAAGTCACACCTTTTTCTCTGGAAGAGGTGCATAAAATTCTTACCACAGTGCGTGAAGACTTCCGCCCCTATTACACCATTCGCTTTTTTACGGGTATGCGTACCAGTGAAATCGATGGTCTGCAATGGAAAAATATCGACTTACAGCGTCGTGAAATCCATATCAGAGAGGCGTTAGTGAATGGTGTGCTTGGTGGAACCAAAACTTATGGTTCTGACCGCACGATCCAGATGAATGACCGCGTTTACCAAGCCTTTCTCCAACAGAAAAGCTTAAATAATGGTAAATCAGAGTTTGTTTTCTGCAATCGTGATGGTGGACCTCTCGATTATCGTCTGGTGAATAAACGTGTCTGGCATCCGATCTTGCGCTTTCTAGGATTGAAGTCTAGAAGAGCCTATCAAACACGCCATACAGCAGCAACTCTTTGGCTGTCAGCAGGAGAAAATCCGGAATGGATCGCACGTCAATTGGGACATTCAACGACTGAAATGCTATTCCGGGTCTATAGCCGTTACATCCCCAATGTTACGCGCCGCGATGGCAGTGCATTTGAAGCCATGCTGGAAAAACTAAATACAGAGGAGCTTGCACATGAATAGTAAAGCTTTCTTTGGTGGTGTGGTCGTCAGCCCTGAAGCAGATATGGTCGCTCGTGAATTAATCCATGAGCTACACATTCCCAAACTTCACAATCTAGCTTTTTTGTTGGAAATCAATAAATGCTTCGATGATCACCAGGCGTTGAGACTCTGGTTACAGCGAATGTTGGATGAAGGGCAAGCCCATTACGATGACTTGGCCCAACAGGCCCGTCTCCGCTTAATGAGTCTCGCTCACTAATAAAACAAACACAGACAGAAGGTCATCCAATCGATGACCTTAGCCCCTCTATATCTATAAAAAGGTGAACACATGCATAAAGATATTTCAATTTGGATGCCACTCTATATTGGCGACCTACAGGCAAAATTTGCACGAATGACGGCAGAACAAATTGGTGCGGCACTGCTGTTAATGATGGATTTCTGGAAAAATGGTGCCATTCCTCATGACCTAGCTACTGTATGTAGCATCACGAAATTACCTCAGCACACCAAGGCTAAAACTTTGTTGAATACGCTGATGGCTCTGGAATTGTTTGAAGTCGAGTCTGAGCAGATTCATTCAAGTTTTTTAACCAGTTTAAAAAGCCAGGCATTGCAAAATCAGCAAATGAAATCTGATAAAGCTAAAAATGCAGCTCAAGCACGCTGGAATAAATCCGCAAGTAATGCTCAAGCATCAACTAATCAACGAAAAGTAAATGCTCAAGCAGCTCCTGAGAAGAGCCCGAGTATTACTCAAGTCATGCTTGAACCATGCCCTTCATCTTCATCTTCATCTTCATCTTCATCTTCATCTTCATCTTCATCTTCATCTTCATCTTCAAATTTTGAAGAAAAAAATGAGAATTTTTTAGAAAATTCAAAATGGATTTAGGAGATTAGCCATGAATACCATGCTTAAAATGCTCCAGTTTCGCGCAGAAACAACGGAAACACTTTGCCCTACCATCATATACCCCTGATGGAAATTGCAGGTCACAGGCTCTGTAAATTGTGTGCCAAAGAAACCGTCCATCACTCACATGCAGCCTATGAGAATGAACTGCAACAGCGATTGCTACAACAGAAAATTAAAAATTCAGGGCTCAATAAACGCTACCTGGATCGTGGCTTCAAGAATTATGTAATTACATGCCCTGCACAAGACAATACCATCAAGCTATGTCAGGCCTTTGCACAGCAGATTATTTCTGACCACAACCCGAATATGTTGATGATTGGTACACCGGGTACAGGTAAAACCCATCTGAGTGCATCAATTATTCGCAACATTCTGCATAACAGTACAAAATCTGCACGCTACTATACCAGTGCAAAAATTGCTCAAAAAATAATGGATACCTGGTCAGACACTTCACGCTCTGAGAAAGAAGTCATCGACCATTTCTCCAGTTTTGATTTATTAGTAATTGATGAATATGGTCTGCATGACCGGCATGAAAAACGCCTGGAGATGGTGCATAAGGTCTTATATAGTCGTTATGACAATATGAAATCTACCCTACTGATTTCCAATTTCACAGTCCAAAATATGCAGCGGGATTTAGGTGTAAGATTATGGTCACGGTTACATGAAAACAATCTGATTGTAGTACCGTGTTATTGGGATGATCAACGAATAATAGGACAAGCGTAACTCTCAGTTAAGCCAATTATCTTGCCGAGATAATTGGCTTTTATTACAAGAATTACTTACAGAATATCTCGCTTGCATAAGTATAACTGAAAATAATACTTATAAGTTGCCTATACGGCAGTGAACTTTACCTTTTTTATGTGCTATTCACCCTAGATTTTCTAAGCTGCCTATGCGGCAGTGAACGGCGTTTTAACTCAAGAAGAAGTTAAGGCATTCTTCTAAGCTGCCTATGCGGCAGTGAACGGCTCATAACAAACAATCCTTAAAATTTATGTCTTCTAAGCTGCCTATGCGGCAGTGAACGTTTAAAGTTTCTTAATAAATGTGCTGAAACTCTTCTAAGCTGCCTATGCGGCAGTGAACTTTGCCGATAACTCGCTGCATGTCATGATTGTCTTCTAAGCTGCCTATGCGGCAGTGAACTTTCCCACATTACATGCCTGATTTCAGCAGAAACTTCTAAGCTGCCTATGCGGCAGTGAACATGAATATAACTGGTCGGAAAAGGTCGAGTATCTTCTAAGCTGCCTATGCGGCAGTGAACCACGATTAAGACGCTTGCCTAATTCAGTCTATCTTCTAAGCTGCCTATGCGGCAGTGAACTCTGCAACATTACCAGCCAAAACCATTTATCACTTCTAAGCTGCCTATGCGGCAGTGAACAAGCGGTTGAATCAGGAGCCCTTCTAAGCTGCCTATGCGGCAGTGAACTGCGAGTTGTGCTGTCTGCATTTCAATTGAAACTTCTAAGCTGCCTATGCGGCAGTGAACCACTTTGCATTAAGAACTCTACGACTAATATTCTTCTAAGCTGCCTATGCGGCAGTGAACCAAGGTATCGATCAAAATGCTGAGCGTGAGCACTTCTAAGCTGCCTATGCGGCAGTGAACGGTTTTAAGATCAATATCAAGATCATTTTTAACTTCTAAGCTGCCTATGCGGCAGTGAACATTTGCCTATTTCTTGTGGAGATGGATCCTTTCTTCTAAGCTGCCTATGCGGCAGTGAACATACCGCATCTGGGTGACACATAGACGTATACCTTCTAAGCTGCCTATGCGGCAGTGAACCGCTTAACCAGATTCTAAAAGCCCTCACTTGACTTCTAAGCTGCCTATGCGGCAGTGAACATAAAGGAAAAACCCTGATCTCATTAAAGATCACTTCTAAGCTGCCTATGCGGCAGTGAACAGTATAACCATGAGTATAGCAACACTGATATTACTTCTAAGCTGCCTATGCGGCAGTGAACCGTACAATGTAGTGATGTATGTAAGCCACAAGCTTCTAAGCTGCCTATGCGGCAGTGAACAACATAAACCTTCTCTTTGTTTAACTCTTTAACTTCTAAGCTGCCTATGCGGCAGTGAACATGGCAACGTGTCAATATCAAAGCAATATCAACTTCTAAGCTGCCTATGCGGCAGTGAACTTTCTAGTATCGCATCTGTGCTGCTGAATTAACTTCTAAGCTGCCTATGCGGCAGTGAACCTTTTGGTTTATTTCCATAGGCTTTAATCAATCTTCTAAGCTGCCTATGCGGCAGTGAACCGTTCAATCACCTCTGGCATTCCTTGCTGATACTTCTAAGCTGCCTATGCGGCAGTGAACTGGGACTAGCTGAACCAATGAAAGACGGGTCACTTCTAAGCTGCCTATGCGGCAGTGAACGTCTCAAAAATGGATGACGACGTGGTTGAACTCTTCTAAGCTGCCTATGCGGCAGTGAACTGTTATTGATATCGATGTGATACGAAGCAAAACTTCTAAGCTGCCTATGCGGCAGTGAACATGGCGATTACAAAAGCCTATGAGACAGATAACTTCTAAGCTGCCTATGCGGCAGTGAACTCAGATCCTAGATTAACTGATGCTCATAAAAACTTCTAAGCTGCCTATGCGGCAGTGAACAGCCTGAAGCTCGCTTCCGTGATGCTGTATGTCTTCTAAGCTGCCTATGCGGCAGTGAACATCCCGTACATAGACATACTCAGTCTTATAATCTTCTAAGCTGCCTATGCGGCAGTGAACATACCCGGTTTGTTTTTTGTCTTGCCTATTAACTTCTAAGCTGCCTATGCGGCAGTGAACATTACTTCAGGCCAAATTAGTGTGGTTGAGGACTTCTAAGCTGCCTATGCGGCAGTGAACTCCTGTTCCTGCCTGATTAGCTCACTTAGTGTCTTCTAAGCTGCCTATGCGGCAGTGAACTATCTGTAATTGATGGTTTGGGTAAAGCATTACTTCTAAGCTGCCTATGCGGCAGTGAACAGCTACCACATGCGTTAGAAATTGATTACAAACTTCTAAGCTGCCTATGCGGCAGTGAACACACTGCCCTCGCATTTGATTTGTTTAAAAAACTTCTAAGCTGCCTATGCGGCAGTGAACATTCAATATTTCTATTGAATCGCCTTATATCAACTTCTAAGCTGCCTATGCGGCAGTGAACAAAGCCAAGATATGAGCGACCAATGTCATCAACTTCTAAGCTGCCTATGCGGCAGTGAACTCTGACTGTTTGACGGTACGAATCACCCAGACCCTTCTAAGCTGCCTATGCGGCAGTGAACACTCATTTACGCAAAGCACATAACGCTAAATGCTTCTAAGCTGCCTATGCGGCAGTGAACATGTCAATATTTGAACCTGCTGCGCTGCTTAACTTCTAAGCTGCCTATGCGGCAGTGAACCCTCTTTTTGACCCAAAAGCAAAGATTTTAAACTTCTAAGCTGCCTATGCGGCAGTGAACGTGGTAAAAGCCAGCAAGAAATTAACGATCTCCTTCTAAGCTGCCTATGCGGCAGTGAACATGATTCAGATGATTTCGGGAAAAAATTGCTTCTTCTAAGCTGCCTATGCGGCAGTGAACTCATGCTTGGGCGAGTACACCCTTTAAATAATCTTCTAAGCTGCCTATGCGGCAGTGAACATCATGCTCACTGGCAATGCGTTCCACTGAACCTTCTAAGCTGCCTATGCGGCAGTGAACATGAATCAGTATGGTGTAAGTGGTATTGTTGTCTTCTAAGCTGCCTATGCGGCAGTGAACAAGCAATTGAAGGATACAGGACTAAATATTATCTTCTAAGCTGCCTATGCGGCAGTGAACAGAAAGCCCATTCTTCATCGTTATTCATTGCTTCTTCTAAGCTGCCTATGCGGCAGTGAACATAAGGTCATGTATTCTTTATAATTGGAGATTCTTCTAAGCTGCCTATGCGGCAGTGAACAGAGCGAGCAATTTAGTTTTTGAGTATTTTAATCTTCTAAGCTGCCTATGCGGCAGTGAACAATGCATCCCTCCGCGGGGTCCAATTCTTGAACTTCTAAGCTGCCTATGCGGCAGTGAACGAAGGTAAAGCTTTATTCAATGAGCAAGATTTCTTCTAAGCTGCCTATGCGGCAGTGAACCTGCGCACCGGTGACCTTGTTTTACCGTCTCACTTCTAAGCTGCCTATGCGGCAGTGAACATCTTCAAATCTTCCCGGGCAAATGATTTACTCTTCTAAGCTGCCTATGCGGCAGTGAACACGTGGATATTTATTCCGTTCAACAATTGCTTCTTCTAAGCTGCCTATGCGGCAGTGAACCACTACTTGAACACTGTTCAAAGCAGCGTGCACTTCTAAGCTGCCTATGCGGCAGTGAACATAAAAATGAGTGGTGCAAGCCCGGATGGTTTCTTCTAAGCTGCCTATGCGGCAGTGAACATGGACAGCCAACAAGCGCAAGCTATTCCATTCTTCTAAGCTGCCTATGCGGCAGTGAACTACCCAGCTTACATTCACCAGATGTGAGTTTCCTTCTAAGCTGCCTATGCGGCAGTGAACGGCAATAAAAAACCCCGATCTAATTAAAGAACCTTCTAAGCTGCCTATGCGGCAGTGAACCAGTTGTTGCAGCAGATACAGGTTCAGTTGGCCTTCTAAGCTGCCTATGCGGCAGTGAACGATGAGTTCAACAAGAAAATTGCAGAACTCAACTTCTAAGCTGCCTATGCGGCAGTGAACCGGGATCTGCTCAACCAACATTTAAAAAACAACTTCTAAGCTGCCTATGCGGCAGTGAACGCTTCGGTGTCAAAGAGTCAGCAACCTTCAAACTTCTAAGCTGCCTATGCGGCAGTGAACTGGCTGCAATGCGTATCGAATCGCATCAATATCTTCTAAGCTGCCTATGCGGCAGTGAACCTGACTGTCCACTTCGGTAGTCGGGCAAGATACTTCTAAGCTGCCTATGCGGCAGTGAACTATTTACCTGCGCGCAAGTTTTTCAGCATGGACTTCTAAGCTGCCTATGCGGCAGTGAACGTGTATATGATGCGTTGCAAAACCCTGTAAGACTTCTAAGCTGCCTATGCGGCAGTGAACTCCTGACGAATGGTAAATTCACCAATAACTAAACTTCTAAGCTGCCTATGCGGCAGTGAACCCACTTTCTCAGACTGAATATGACTTGTATATCTTCTAAGCTGCCTATGCGGCAGTGAACACTTTGCACCAGGTGGTGCGGTGAATGTATAACTTCTAAGCTGCCTATGCGGCAGTGAACGAAAATAGATTAAGATTTGTCAGCTATCTAAACTTCTAAGCTGCCTATGCGGCAGTGAACTTGATGCAATCATAGTAAACCCCGAAGCTACTCTTCTAAGCTGCCTATGCGGCAGTGAACAAGCGGCCTTTTTGTTCAGCCTCCTTAAAATACTTCTAAGCTGCCTATGCGGCAGTGAACGCCGTATTTGAGGCCATTTCCGACGTTAAAGCCTTCTAAGCTGCCTATGCGGCAGTGAACTCACCCCATCATAAGTGATGAGAACACCGTCTCTTCTAAGCTGCCTATGCGGCAGTGAACGCTGAGATACGAGAATATAAATCATCTACAGTCTTCTAAGCTGCCTATGCGGCAGTGAACAAATTCTTGCAGGTCGGAAATAGCTTGAGCCTCTTCTAAGCTGCCTATGCGGCAGTGAACGCTTTCTCCACAGAGCAGTGCTTAGAACACTTCTTCTAAGCTGCCTATGCGGCAGTGAACGTGCCGATGTTCTTTCACTTGCTCATTTAACTCTTCTAAGCTGCCTATGCGGCAGTGAACGACGATGTGCCTAACCGACTTGAATGCTATAACTTCTAAGCTGCCTATGCGGCAGTGAACCATACCGGGACGCGTTACGGTAATTCGTATTCCTTCTAAGCTGCCTATGCGGCAGTGAACCGTTACGTGGGGAATCCGGTTGGAAGTCTGAACTTCTAAGCTGCCTATGCGGCAGTGAACATCCATATTCACGCTGAAAGTATTGCGGTGTCACTTCTAAGCTGCCTATGCGGCAGTGAACGTATTCATTATGCAACCAGTCACATTCCTTGACTTCTAAGCTGCCTATGCGGCAGTGAACCCTTCGCTGAATTGCCAGTGATTTTAGAAATCCTTCTAAGCTGCCTATGCGGCAGTGAACAACCTAAAGCTCGCAGCACAGCAAGCTTTAATGCTTCTAAGCTGCCTATGCGGCAGTGAACGGTAATTCAAGAGGGTAAAAAGAAATCTGGACCTTCTAAGCTGCCTATGCGGCAGTGAACTTTTCCCTTCAAAATGGCTATAAACCAGAACTCTTCTAAGCTGCCTATGCGGCAGTGAACCCGTGCGATTAGAACTTGCTTTAGATGAAGCACTTCTAAGCTGCCTATGCGGCAGTGAACAAAATAATAAGGTTTATTCACACGTTCCTTATCTTCTAAGCTGCCTATGCGGCAGTGAACAGTCCTTTGCACTGATTTCTATTGCTGTATCACTTCTAAGCTGCCTATGCGGCAGTGAACAAGTCTGATCGCCCTCAATTAAACGCAATGATCTTCTAAGCTGCCTATGCGGCAGTGAACAACGCGGCTTTGTGATTGGTAGCGATGAAAACCTTCTAAGCTGCCTATGCGGCAGTGAACTAAGCGCTGTCATGTGGCGAATGGTGGTGAGTCTTCTAAGCTGCCTATGCGGCAGTGAACTTATTTTCAACCTATTTTCATTATCTTCTTTACTTCTAAGCTGCCTATGCGGCAGTGAACATTGCTGAATATTTTTCAGGGCATCTGATAGACTTCTAAGCTGCCTATGCGGCAGTGAACATTCTTGGGTTTGTGCTTTCTGCTCATCGGTACTTCTAAGCTGCCTATGCGGCAGTGAACAAAATTTGCAGTTCTCTGTGATTTCTCTCTTTCTTCTAAGCTGCCTATGCGGCAGTGAACGGCTGGCAGCCTCAAGCATCACGCACGGCATTCTTCTAAGCTGCCTATGCGGCAGTGAACTCTTTGATAGATTTTCCTCAGTGAGATGCTCACTTCTAAGCTGCCTATGCGGCAGTGAACCCTTGTTACCAGTGCAATATTTTGCAAACGAACTTCTAAGCTGCCTATGCGGCAGTGAACTTCGTCCAATTACAAAAAAAAGAACCACAATCCTTCTAAGCTGCCTATGCGGCAGTGAACACCCAATAGCCCCAATGCCCCACGAGCAACACCTTCTAAGCTGCCTATGCGGCAGTGAACAGGCAGACCGTGTTTGCACAGGATTAAGATATCTTCTAAGCTGCCTATGCGGCAGTGAACACCATGCCGCCGTGACAGATCCTAATTTGCTTCTTCTAAGCTGCCTATGCGGCAGTGAACCCATTTGCCTATAAGAAAGACCAGGAAGAACACTTCTAAGCTGCCTATGCGGCAGTGAACAATTCAGGAACTATGGACTTCCACATGACAACCTTCTAAGCTGCCTATGCGGCAGTGAACTGCTGTTCGCAACCTGAGCAGTATTTGGTTGACTTCTAAGCTGCCTATGCGGCAGTGAACTGTAGGTGAAATCGAATATCGAGTTTACTTTGCTTCTAAGCTGCCTATGCGGCAGTGAACTCCGGTGTGCGTGAACGTATGTTGAACTGCATCTTCTAAGCTGCCTATGCGGCAGTGAACCAGCACCCAGCGCATAAGCCAAAATGATTTTACTTCTAAGCTGCCTATGCGGCAGTGAACAGTTGGACGTTTTCGAGTTGGTACCAGGTGAACTTCTAAGCTGCCTATGCGGCAGTGAACTAAGCTTTCACATCGCGGTCATAAGTTTCTTTCTTCTAAGCTGCCTATGCGGCAGTGAACGAAACACACCACAACATCAAGACTGCATCAGACTTCTAAGCTGCCTATGCGGCAGTGAACCAAAATCAGTGTCTGATTCTGTCACGTTTGAACTTCTAAGCTGCCTATGCGGCAGTGAACCGCACCAGGTGCAGCAGTTCAGCCTGTAATTTCTTCTAAGCTGCCTATGCGGCAGTGAACTCTGAACTACTGCAACCGAAAGTTGCAGTAAACTTCTAAGCTGCCTATGCGGCAGTGAACCGATATTTTCAGAAAAAAATCACAATCAAGACCTTCTAAGCTGCCTATGCGGCAGTGAACTGCAGGGTTTTTTATTATCTGGAGAAAAGTATCTTCTAAGCTGCCTATGCGGCAGTGAACACATGCTTTCTTTGAAAGAATGATGGTGTAAACTTCTAAGCTGCCTATGCGGCAGTGAACGATCATTCATAGCTTCAATCAACTTGATCATGCTTCTAAGCTGCCTATGCGGCAGTGAACCGCCAGCTGGTAAACGAAACTCGTCATAGCTTCTTCTAAGCTGCCTATGCGGCAGTGAACAAGTAGTTCCTGAAACTTTAAAAGATTTATATCTTCTAAGCTGCCTATGCGGCAGTGAACAAAGCAAGTGGAATCAATTAAGTTCTCGTTATCTTCTAAGCTGCCTATGCGGCAGTGAACCTCAAATTGAGTCTAGTTTTGACCTATCGGAACTTCTAAGCTGCCTATGCGGCAGTGAACTTCCTCAAACTCTTACAAATTGGTGGGAAACACTTCTAAGCTGCCTATGCGGCAGTGAACAAGATAACCTTATTCAAGTCTTTGATGAAGAACTTCTAAGCTGCCTATGCGGCAGTGAACAGGACCTACCAGAACGACTAAAAGGCTGGTTACTTCTAAGCTGCCTATGCGGCAGTGAACATTCGATAAACCGATTCGATCAGCCGGTTTGCCTTCTAAGCTGCCTATGCGGCAGTGAACAGCGTAACTTTGATCGTGGTATTCACCGAACCCTTCTAAGCTGCCTATGCGGCAGTGAACGGTTAGTTTGTTCTGCCGAAAGTGTTTTTAATCTTCTAAGCTGCCTATGCGGCAGTGAACAAATACAATAATGCCCTAAAATTCCTCTTTTACTTCTAAGCTGCCTATGCGGCAGTGAACCATACATAATTACAGGCTTACTACTGGTACAGCTTCTAAGCTGCCTATGCGGCAGTGAACATTGTTCGGGAGAAGGGATTTAAAACTTTTGACTTCTAAGCTGCCTATGCGGCAGTGAACAATAATTTTAACGCAAAAAATAAAGCTATAACAGTAAGTTATGCCTAAAATCTTATAAAAGACCCAAGTATTCACTTACTATTATAACTTATTGATTTTATTAAGCTGTTAAAGAATCAAAAAATATTGGGTTAAAATTCTGGTACAGATGACACCGAACTTAATCCATAAGTGCTAAAAACCTGAGTTTCAGATTTTTCAGCAGATTGCTTTTCGATAAACAATTTAAATCGCTTTTCACTTTGCTGATCTGAAGTACTAAGACTTTTCATTTCGATATAAGGCAAGTTGGTTGTCGTAACTACATTGCTATATCTGGCTAATGCCTCATCAAAGCCAATATCCCCACGTTTTACACGGTGACGCGCCAAACGTTGTGCATTGGTTTTCACTTGCTTACGCTTATAAATGGCATAGTTCTTAATATCATTAGGTACTTCACGAATAGAAGTGACATGTACATAATCTTCTAAACGCTCAAGCCAACGTCGAATGTCCAGTTTCTTCAAATCAGCTTCAGACTCAGCAAATAAACGTAATTTTGTACCTATAAATCCAACACCTTTATCTTGATGAAAGTGGTATTGAGGGAACGAAAATCCAATATTCACTTTATTGTCAGCATTTTTGGCTTCAACCAATGCAAGATGCAATTGAGGATAAAGTTGTGACCATAATTCATAAAGAGAAAATTGATCATTTTCCATTAATGTTACTTCAATGTAATAGTTCATATCTCTTCCTTAAGGTCTAATATCCGTGACATAAGCCAAGCCTTTTTTACCTAGATAAAAAGATGAAACTCCCGCATTTTCAATTTTCTCTTCTAAATCTCTTGCTTGTTCTTTAGAAATATTCAAATTGATGATGAGCTTTCCACTCGCCTTATTTAGCAATTGTCTAATCTCGCCCTCACCTTTTAAAAACTTAGAGCTAATATAAGGATTTCCCCAAACAATCTTTTGTTGGCCTGTCGTAAAACGTTCCATCAAGTTTTTTGGTGTGAACCCGTTATGTGAAACGCCTGTTAATCCTCCTCTAGAGGCTCGAATAGGTGTCGTATCGTACTGCTCTGACAATCTATCTAACTTTAAATATAAAGCAGAACAATAAAGTGGCAGAACACTAACTTTATTGGCTGACTCTTTTAGGGCAAAGTTTGGATAACGGCTCGATAAAATTTCTGCTATCTGACTAATTTCATCTGTTAAAGGGACTTTGATCTTTTTGACTTCTTCTAGTCTATCCAGAATATTGAGTGGATCGAGAAAAAAATCTTTTGCAGATAAAGTGTTATTGTATTTAATAAAATCAAATAACTCTTCTAAACTCATCCATAGCACGTCCCAAAATTCCTTCGCATAACTTACACTAAGCCAAGGATCACTAAGCTTAATCATCCCTGTAAAAGAATTTTGATCTGTACTACCTGATATATTTCTAAGATAAACAGTCTCTTGACTGATTACAGGTCTATCGACAATGTCTTCTTCCGTCAAAACTGCTTCAATATCCTTAAAATAGTAGTCTGAAGAACTTCTGACATCGTAGAGTTTTCTTTGTTCACCAATCAATCTATTAAGCACCCCCATTACAGTGTTTTTTGTAATAGTTCGAGCTTTATAGTTATCTACTTTTCTATCGCCTAAAGCAGTCATAGACCCAATAAAATTTCGTTTTGTGGTGTTATCTTCACCATCTAAAAATGAGTTCCGCCATGAGGATTCATATTCAATAATGATTTGCATAAATCACCTCATTATTGCGCTTCAAAATAAACCGCATAATCTTGTTGTGGTTCAGGATTGGCTTGGTCTGGATTGCGTTTAATACGCATCATTTTATGACTGTCGTTATAATCCACTTCGACCGTATCTACACACATATAACCTTTCGCTTGCTTAATCACGAGCTCTTCAAGCATTGAAAGCGTTTCTCTGACTAAAATATCAATCGCAGTATTGTCGAGTAAAATACCTACTTCACCTTCATTAAAAATCGTGCCCTTACGCACATAATTTTTATGGAAAATTGCTTTTGGCTCTTTCGACGGATCAAGACTCTTAATAAATTGCTGTACACGCTCAGCGATTTTTTCACCTTCACCTTCTTTAATAATCATCGAAGCACGATCAAACTTTTTATCGAGTGAAATAAACTGTAACTGCTCAATACTAATTGAGCCATAAGCGATATATTCAGTATCACCAAATGTTGTTTTTGAATAGAAAGAATTACTTGCTACTTCTTTACCTTTATCATCAACTCCTTTTTCTTTTGAACCTGAACGCCCCATTTGCTCAAAATTACCGTTACCTAACTGATCAATAAAATCTGTAAGTAATAAAGGACTTGTACGTTTACACTGACTTGACGGCACAACATAACCGCGGATTAATCCTGTAATTGATGCTAAAACATCAATTAAATTTTTATCTTTGGCATAATGTAAATCATAAGATTGATCACGGAATAGATGGTGACGAATACAATTTTGACTGATATATAAAGGCGTTTTGCTAAAATCGATATCAGATGCTTCTTTGCGATATTTATAGCCTGTTTCTTCTTTAATTTTTCCTGACAAATTAGAATAACCACGTAATTTAGGTAAAGTGTGATTATCTACCGTTGTCCCACCTTCACCCATTAATGATGTTGGACCATTCCAATTCACCACCCCATAACCATACGCTGTAATTTTAAAATCTACGCTTTTTACGCCTGTTACTTTAGCCATGTTATTTACCCTCTGGCGTTGTTGTTAAAAGATTAAGTTTGTCTAAGGTAATTGAACCTATCGGTTGCTGATCGCATACCGCATAATAAATTGCTTCAGGATGTCGAACCCCTGTGCCACCCACTTTATTTAAGTCATCTTCGATGTAACTCAGATACAAAGGAAAATCAGCATCTCTTGCATAATTTTCTAAGACCATACACCGTGATTTTTGTTTTTTCTCAGGAATGCCTTTCACTGGATGTGACGGATCGATATTGCCATGTTTTTGGGCAATAAAATTAATCAAACCAAGTTCTTGGATAATATTTAAAGACTCAGTCAAATTGTCATATTCAGTTATATCATCTAAAGGTGGTTGATACGCATATTCATTTTCAAATACAGGTTTTGCATAATCATTTAAGTTCAACTTAGCCAACTGCACAAAACGGCTATCTCCACGTAATGAGTTTTTACTAATCTTAGATTTACGTTCTGCCGTTTTAGGTTTTGCTACTTTGGTTGGTTCAGTCACCTTATTATTCATTCGATCAATACTTTTCTTTAAGGCTTTTTGCATATCTTGAAAAACAGCAGAATTTTCCTGATCTTGTTGCGCATGGAACGCTTTATAGAGCTGATAAAGCTTGGATAACTTAAAGCTGTGCGCTGCAAGCTGATCTTGTAAAAAATCGTACCAAGCCTTTGTAGTTTGCAAACAATTTAATTGATTTAAGAAAAATGCTGAAGAACCTTTACAACTGCCATTTTTTACATTTTCAGTAATCGCAACTTTTAAAACATTAAGACTTTCACTTTCGCCAAAACGATCTAAGCGTCCTAAACGTTGAAGCATATTTTCAGGTGAGGTCATTTCTGTCAGCATATTTTTGGCTGTTATATTTAATGATGCTTGTACAATTGGACCACTACGTAATACATCAAATTTATGTGTACCCTCTTTTTTAAATGCCTCATACACTTCATTAAACCAATATTTTTTATCACTGCGTTTAAACTTTGAATGGAAAAGTACACTTTGCTCTTGATTCTTCTGATAAATAAAGCCCAATTGTGCTGTTAAAGCCGTATTTGAAATGATAAAGGTTTGTCCATCATAGACTTGATAAAATGGATTTCCCGCAATGACAGATTCGTCATAATCTATAAATTCAATCTTATAGTCACGATCATTAAATGATGGCATTGCGATAACGTCATCTTGATGCAAACCTAAGACTTGTTTTAAATAAGAATAGTGTGGTGTTGCTGAAACCAATAAAGTATTTTTTTCGTATTTCTTACGCATATTTTTATTGGCAATCAACTCAGCAAACAATATGTTGAAAATCTCCATCCCAATATATTCATGGTATTCATCAAAGACCACATGTACATCTATAAATGGAATTAAACTATCCACTTTACTATGTGTCACAATTGATCCTAATATTTGATCAATCGTTGTAACCACCACATCACCCGATAGATATTCATGTTCAGGGGTGACTTTGTCCCAAGCATTAGTAAACTTAAATTCTCCCGTGAAGATCTCCACTTTTGCATCTGGTAAATAGCTTTCTGTGAGTTCTTGAAAAATCCCCTGACAAACTTGTACACGTGGGCAAATCCAAAATATTTTTTTTGCATTTTTTAGTTTTGCCCACTCTAATGCAATTTTAGTTTTACCACAGCCTGCTGGACCTGCAAGCACAGCAATATCTCTTAAATCAGCAAGTTGTTGAGCGATTTCGTTTTGTTTCTGAGTGCGTTCACTGTTTGGAAATTTTGTCGAAACATTGTTTAAATGTTCAGATAGATTAGAAAGCGTTTCTTGTGAATCCAATAACTCATCTAAGCGGTGCTCAGCAATGTATTCCATTAAATCTTGCGCAGACAGTTTTGAAATCAAACGGTCTGCACTAATCACACAGGCACGTAATAAATTATGTTCTGAGTTAATACGCACCTTATCACGTAATATGTCTATAGAATCTGTATTGGTATAATGTTTAAATTCTGGAAAATATTTACTTTTGAATTGATATTCAAAATTATCTTTTAGCTCTTGTGCTTGATCGATATTCCAATCGATATGCTTTTCGATACTTTCATTGGCATAATAATTTTTTGATAGGTTGTTAATTCTTTTAACTAAGTCAGATGTCCGTTGAATCAAGATTTCAAACTGATCTGCTTGAATGTTTTTGATTAAATATTCGTAGGCTTTATACACCCCTGTAAAATCATCATTTTGACGATATGGCTTCGCATGATGCCAATACAAAATATGCTGTAAACTTTCTTTTTGACGATTATTCAATCCTTTACATTGCTGTTCAAAAAAATTAAATAGCAATAATGACACCTCATTATGACGAGGGTGTTTATCAAAGGTAAATTTAACATCGATATGCTGACCATCATCTTCAGGATCTTTCTGTTTTCCTTTTTTAACCCATTCTTGAAATAGAGGATCTAATTTACCTAAATCATGCAAACAACCCGCTAAAAATGCAACTTTAGATAAGTTGTCATATTCATCGTTATCCACTACTGTTTTAAATAATTTCTGTGCCAAATAACCAATTGCAAAACTATGTTCTGCGAGTGGTTGTAAATGCGTATTCGCATAAAATTCATCTTGTTTTGCTTTCATTGTTATAACATCCATAAATACATCTTTTTGTGTGCTATTGACTGGCACGACCCCAATGTTATTAAACTTATTCCGATTCCCTACAACCCACAGCAACTCACTTCGACGTCTGCCTCGAATCCAGTGACAACTTACCGCTGTACTTTTGGTCACGGTTTTACGCAGCAATTTTTTAACTGCAATTAAACCTTCCTCAGTAATCACTGTCTGCCAGGTGTTATCACCAATTCGGTCTGCAAAGGCATCTAATACCCGACGCGTTCGTGGAATGGCTTTCTTTTCACATTGGCTAATAAACGTCACAATCATGATGCTTCTCCATCTACATCATGATTTTTACAAGCTTGTGCTTTGACTTGATCAAACATAAAGTCCAGACATTTATGCTCGGTAAATTTCTGCAAAATCTGCTGTCTAAATTCTTGTTCAGTCATTTTTTCTTTGGCGCAAATAAAGGCATAAGGCAAAACCACAGCATCCTTAATTAAATCCGCCACATCAAACACTAAAGCCCCTCGACGCGTCTTGCCATGCATGACTGCAAAACCGTGTGGAATTCCAAGTACCCAAAGTGTTGTCGCTGCTAAACCATAAGCCAGATAATTGCCATGATTTAAAAAATCATTGGCTAAATCACCTTGTTCAGGATTGCGACTAAAATCCTTTAAACCTGTACGAGTCGCTGCAATTTTATAAAGTTGTTTTGTGGTTGCAGCTTCTGCAAGTAGTAAGTCTCCGACTTTAGTTTGTTGTGAAATTCTTGCTGCATAACCCGTTAAAGCCTGTTGAATATCTAAATCATCCACATGAAAGGTATATTCTTTTAAATCTCGGTCTTTCGACCAAATCTTCTGAATATATTCAACTCGTGCCAATTGAAAATGTTTAGCAACATCTAAGCGTTTGGCTTCATCAAACCAAAATTGCATCCAACCTTGCATATACTCAGTTGGACGGTATTCACTTTGTGGTGTCATCCATTCAATTTCACAGCCCATAAACAAAGGCGTGCCACCTCCACCTGCAAAACCAACCAGAACACCTGCACTTGCGAGCATGCGCATTGCTGCTTGAGTAATTGATGTGCCTGTACCCAATAGAATCACTGTGGTATTGGCAATAGGAATATTCCAATATTGATTTTCGTTTTTAGCCTCGGTCAGATAAAGAACTCGACCATCTTTCTGCATCACACGGCAATGTTCAAGATAGTACAAATTGGCACGTTTCGAATGTAATATTGCTTTTAGATCTGATGGATTAAGCTGTTCCATTCTTATCATCAATTATGAAGAAGAGTTGTCCTTAAAATATCCTTTTCCAATAATTATTTAAACAAATTTCAGGAAATTAACGTCACATATTGACGCAGTCTTTTTTAAAGAATTTGTGTGATTCCTACAGTTAAAAATATTTTTAAAACTTAATACTTTAATACACTGGGGCTAATATCTTCTTCTCTTTCCCCCCTAACCAGACTAAATACTCATTCTCTATCGCCTGTTTATAAGCCCAATCAGCAACTCGATGTGAGCGTTGGAGATCAGTCAAAAAACCAAATTGCGAAATTTCCTGAGTAATCGCATGATTATGCAGATGATTACGTTCTCTCCATTGCTCCAAGAATTGCTCGGATGCTAAATAATTACTTTTCTGTGAATTACATTTGTCATCTGACAGAACAAAGTTATGTCCGGTATCGGCAGGATATAAAGACCATGGAATAAAATGATCTACAGCATATTTGGAATTTTTTAGGCTTTTGCCACAGTAAAAACACTGGCATTGCTGTAAATCAATTAAGAAGTCCGCGACCTGCCCCAGTTGATTGCGACTTGGGGCAAACATGAATTCATCCAGGTCAGGTAATCCATCCAGTACTATCAGGTTCTGCTTGTTCAGCCGAACAAAATCAATCCAGCGCTTTTGACACAGCTCTTCAATAATTTCACTAAATTGTCTCAAGCAATACATCACTTTAGGTAAAAGCTTGAGGGACTGTTTGGAATCTTCAAGACTATAGAGAAACTCTATGGTTTGGCCATTCAGATTCTGCAAATACACTACTGGCATTTGCTTGACGGTCGCTGCAACCACTTTCTTGAGCTGATTCCAGTGAAACTGGTCTTTTCTTAAGGCGGCCAGTGTTTTGAGTTGTTGCTGTGCCTTTTTAATTTCACTGATGATTTTGGCCTGCTTACCAGTGCTTTGATGAATGATAAAAGGCTCATAATGATTAAACTGAAATGGCAGTGACTGTTTCCAGTACAGCTCAATAAACTTTTCCGCAATATCCTGATAGTCCAAATGCAATGTAGCACCAGTATCTTGCCCCTGTTCGATCGCCAGACGTGTGATACTCATCAGTAAGGCAAATTTATAGGTCGAAGTAAACGTCCCTGATTGTAAAATTTGCTGAATATGTTTTAAGAATTTCAGCTGTTCTTGGGGTGTTGGTATTTCGGCTATACTGTACAACATATTTAAGCCTACATTTTTCTAATCAGAATATTCAACCATTCTTCTGTACGCTCTGGACGTTTATCTACCGTAATCCATTGCTGCAACAGTAAAGCCTGATCGATCTGTTTAAGTAAGTTATGAGCTTGCTGTTCATTCAAGTCAGTAAAGCTACGTCCCTCTTTCTCACGGTCTGTATTGCCATATTTAAAAGACATGTAACACACGCCATTTGGCTTTAGTGCTTTGAATATGCGCCCCATCACTTCAGGCAAACGATCTCTGTCACAGTGTAAAAGAGAAGCACAAGCCCAAATACCATCGTACTTCTCACTCTCATTTAATTCATAGAAACTTTGCTGACGTACTTCGATGCCGGTTAGCTCCCTGGCCTTTTTAACCAGCTCGGCAGAATAATCCATTGCCTCAACTTGATAGCCTTTTTTCTTAAACGCCAAAGTGTCCCGACCCGAACCACAGCCCAAATCCAGAATCGAAGCTTGTTCAGGTAAATACCTTAAAAATGGTGTGTAGAGACTTTCCATTTCGACCTGATACGTATTTTCAAAAAATGCTTGAGCATGTTGATTGTAATAATTTGATGTTTGATTCATTGTCTAAAAGCCAATATCTTATGTTAAAGAACATACTGATATTTCACTAGATAAGTCAAATGATCAGTCCTATGAATGAATCAAACTCTTGTTTCACTGTATCCGGACAACTGAGATACAAACCAAACTGGTTCTTGTAAATGGAAAAAATATGGGCTTCAGATTTCGCAAGAGCATTAAAATCTTACCGGGTTTAAAAATCAATCTAACCCATAAAGGCATCAGTAGTGCCAGTATTGGCAAGCCGGGTGCATCGGTAAATATTGGCAAAAAAGGCACCCGAACCAGCATTGGCATTCCAGGAACAGGCCTATCCTATTCCAAACACCAACCCTATAAGAACAGAGCTGGCAACCAAGAAAATTCTGCTCAGGAACAACAACCATTCTATACATCACATACCGAGCAACCCAAATCGAATGTCTGGCTATGGGTAATTTTTGGATTATTTTGTTTTATTGTCGGGGCTATTATTTTTTAGAATTAGCCGTCCTTTGTACCCATAACATTCATTCCGCTAGGCAAAATTTAATTCATTCATTACTATGGACGGATGTTAAATACAATAAAGGCTGCCGCTGATGTCTGATAATGACAGTACTCTGGATTATGATGAAAATGATTTAATCGATTCTCCCTTGTCTCAAATTTTACAAGAGGATAATGAGCGAATTGAAATTCTAATTTATCGATTACCTGATAGTGACTGGACACTGGAAGTGGTAAACCAAAATGATACTTCTACGGTATGGGATGAAACATTCCCGTCAGATCAGGAAGCTCTATCTGTCGCTTTAGATGGAATTAAAGCCGCAGGCGGTATTCAAGCCTTTTCCGAACTCAGTGACCTCGAAGCAAAGAACAATATTTTTCCTGAATCCCTTACTCGCCATTAAAAATGAAGCTGCTGGCTTGGATCTGAATCAGTATTTTCTGGATTCTTAGAACCTGTCGCGATGATAGGTTCACTTCAACCCAAACCCATCTAAGGTTGAGGGGTCAAAATTTTCATCAAACATAAACTCATCTGCTCGCTTTTTTTTAATGTCAAGGCCGAATCTGCGACGCAGAAAAACTTAACTGCTTAACATTAATCCCTGTGAGCTCTCGCACAGAGGTGGTCCCACTTGTTTGAACAACTAAAAGCGTATTTATAAGTAATATTCCGCTCTAGTTAAGCCACCTTGTTTTGTTGGGGTAGCTGATCATAGTAAAACTCATTTGGTGTCATTTTGTCTAGACTCGAATGAGGTCGTTTCAGATTATAAAACTCAAAATATGCACTCAATTGCTTTTTCGCATCTGTGACACTGCTATAAGCTTTGAGATACACCTCTTCATATTTAACGCTCCGCCATAATCGTTCAACCATCACATTATCTACCCATCGACCTTTACCATCCATACTGATTTGAATGCCATTTGATTTCAATACATCAATAAATGCATCACTGGTGAACTGACTGCCTTGGTCTGTATTCAATATTTCAGGTGATCCATATTTTTCAATCGCTTCATTTAAAGCCGAAATACAAAAATCCACCTCCATACTAATCGATACCCTATGCGCAAGTACCTTGCGGCTATGCCAATCAATCACAGCACATAAATAAACAAAGCCTTTTGCCATAGGGATATACGTTATATCAGTAGACCACACTTGATTACTGCGCTGAATTGCCAACCCTTTGAGCAGATATGGATATTTACGGTGAGCTTGATTAGCCTGGCTTAAATTTGGTTTGCAATATAACGCCTGAATACCCATTTTCTTCATTAAAGTACGTGTATGACGTCGTCCTATATGATGCCCTTGACGATTCAACAAATCACGCA